>NZ_BPUU01000009.1:0-27758 GCF_054772415.1 Capnocytophaga sp. HP1101 | reverse complement strand
ACAAGATGCGATGGAAACCTCTTCCTAACCCCTTCTAAAAGAGGAATTGTAGTGACGGAAAGGCGGTGCGAGCCACACAGGCAGGTAGAAAGTTAGGGAATTAGCAGATTTGAGAATTAGGAAATTAGCGGGTTAGTGAGGGTATTGGAGAAAATTTGGAGTACCCTGGAGGGGTTCTGAAGATAAGGAAAGGATTTGTAATTTGTAATTATTTTGTACCTTTGCGCCCATAATGAGCAAAAAGAAGCATATAACCATTGAAAATGTGACCGTAATTGATGCGGGGGCTAAAGGCAAAAGCATTGCTAAAGCTCCTGACGGACGTGTAATATTCTTGAGCAACGCTATCCCAGGTGATGTGGTAGATGTACAGACAACCAAGAAGAAATCGGCTTATTATGAGGGTTTTGTTACTAAATATCACCAATTATCAGAACAACGTGTTGCGCCTGTATGTTCTCACTTTGGCTATTGTGGGGGGTGCAAATGGCAGGATATGAACTACCAAAGTCAGTTGTTTTACAAGCAGAAAGAGGTAGAAAACAACTTAGTACGGTTGGGTAGGATAGCAATTCCTGCCGTGATGCCTATTATAGGCTCAGACGAGATTTATTACTATCGGAACAAAATGGAGTTTTCCTTCTCGGATATGCGCTGGCTTACTCCTGACGAAATTAAGAAAGCTGACGAGATAGACGACCGCAACGCTTTAGGTTTTCACATAGCAGGAGCGTGGGACAAGATTTTAGACATAGAAAAATGCTACTTACAAGCCGACCCTTCAAACGCGATACGCTTGGAGATAAAGCGTTTTGCCTTAGCGCACGAAATGCCCTTTTATAGTCCGAGACAGCAGACAGGCTTATTGCGCACTATGATGATACGCATTAGCTCTATTGGGCAAATAATGGTTGTGATACAGTTCTTCCGCAACGACCCCAAAATTACACTGCTTCTTGACCATATTGCAGAAACATTCCCAGAGATTACATCATTACAATACTGTATCAATAACAAAGGCAACGATGCTATTTATGACCAAGAGCTCATCTGTTACAAAGGTAGTGACTGTATTTATGAGGAAATGGAGGGGTTGCGATTTAAAATTAATGCCAAGTCGTTTTACCAAACGAACTCGGCACAAGCACACAAGTTGTACCAAGTAGCGCGCAGTTTTGCTGATTTGAAAGGCGATGAATTGGTGTACGACCTTTATACGGGTACGGGCACCATTGCACAGTTTGTAGCCAAAAAAGCGAAAAAAGTGATAGGGGTAGAAGCGGTACCGGAAGCTATTGCAGACGCCAAAGACAATGCTCGTGCCAATGGTATTGAAAATGTTAGTTTTTACGTGGGTGATATGAAAAACATTTTCAACGATGCATTTATAGAAGAAAACGGCACTCCTGATGTGATTATTACCGACCCGCCACGCGACGGTATGCACAAAGATGTGGTAGCGCAAATTCTACAAATAGCCCCTGAGAAGATAGTGTACGTGAGTTGCAATAGTGCTACGCAGGCACGAGACCTTGCCTTATTAGACGTAGCATACAAAGTAACCAAAGTTCAGCCCGTGGATATGTTCCCGCAAACCTACCACGTAGAGAATGTTGTATTATTAGAAAAGAGAAATGAAAAAAGCTGAAAAAGTAAACTTTATCATTGATACGCTCGAAAGTATCTATCCTGAAATTACTATCCCCCTTGAGCACAAAGACCCTTATACGCTACTGATAGCCGTGTTGCTATCAGCACAAACTACCGATGCACGGGTGAACCAAATTACCCCTATCCTATTTAGCAAGGCTGATAATCCGTATGATATGGTATTGCTTTCGGTAGACGAAATACGCGAGATTATCAACCCCTTAGGGCTTTCCCCAATGAAATCTAAAGGTATACACGGACTTTCGCAAATACTCATCGACAAGTACAACGGGAAAGTTCCTCAGACCTTTGAAGCCTTAGAGTCTCTCCCTTCAGTAGGACATAAAACTGCCAGCGTAGTTCTTGCACAAGCCTTTGGCATTCCTACCTTCCCCGTTGATACCCATATACACCGGCTAATGCACCGCTGGAAACTTTCTGACGGTAGTTCGGTAGTGCAAACGGAGAGAGATGCTAAACGACTCTTCCCCAAAGAAAAATGGAACAAACTGCACGTGCAAATCATCTTGTACGGGCGCGAATACAGTCCGGCGAGAGGCTGGGATATGGAAAAAGATATTATAACCAAAACCATTATACAATCGAAAAAATGAATTTACAACAGCGAGACGAAAAACATTTGTGGCACCCGTATACTCAACATCAAACGGCTGCCAAACCCATAGGAATTGTAAAAGGAAAAGATGCCCTGCTTTGGGATGAGGACGGCAAAGAATACATAGATGCCATTGCCAGTTGGTGGGTGAACCCCTATGGGCATAGCAATGAGCGATTAGCCCAAGCTGCCTACAAGCAACTCACTCAATTGGAGCACGTACTATTTGGTGGCTTTACACACCGACCTGCCGTAGAGCTTGCTGAAAAGCTCATCAGTATCCTGCCTAAGAACCAACAGAAAGTATTCTTCTCAGACAATGGTTCAACAGCAGTGGAAGTAGGTATCAAGATGGCGTTACAGTACTTCTTCAACAAAGGGGAAAAGCGTTTTACGGTAGTTGCTTTTGAAGATGCATTTCACGGAGACACCTTTGCCGCTATGGCAGCATCGGGCATTTCATTCTTCACCGATGCCTTTAAAGAGCATTTATTGAAAGTAGTACGTATACCCTTACCCAAAAAAGGAAGTGATGCAGCTGCGAGAAAACTTAAAGAAGTGATTGCTGAACATCACCCAGCCGCCTTTATCTTTGAAGCCTTAGTACAAGGAGCTTCGGGAATGCAAATTTACGAACCAGAAGCCCTAGATGAGCTCATTAGCATTGCACAAGCCAATGGCGTGATTACTATTGCGGACGAGGTAATGACCGGCTTTGGACGCACAAGGCGCACTTTTGCCTCAGACTACCTCACTCATAAACCCGATATTATGTGCTTATCGAAAGCGCTTACAGGAGGAACAATCCCCTTAGCGGTAACTACTGCTACCCAAGAGATATTCGACGGCTTTTACAGCGAAGATGTGAACAAAGCGCTTTTCCACGGGCATACCTTTACAGCAAACCCCACCGGCTGTGCGATTGCCTTAGAAGCTATTCGTATCTTGGAAAGTGACGAAATGCAAGCTAACTTGAAACGCATTGCGCGCCGTCATCAGGAGTTTTTAGCCCGTATTGCGAAATATCCATCAGTGGAGAACGCTCGTACTTTAGGCGTTATTTTAGCCTTTGACCTCAAAACCTCACAAAATACTGATTACTACGGTTCATTCAGGGATAAACTGTATAACTTCTTTATCTCAGAAGGCGTAATACTGCGTCCGGTGGGAAACATTATCTACATTTTGCCCCCTTACATCATCACCGATGCTCAATTAGACCGCGTGTATGACGTTTTAGAGCAAGCGATACAAAAGTTTTCTAATCAGTAATAAGAACAAAAAACTATTTTTAAGAGACTGTTTTCATAAGGGAACGGTCTCTTTTTTATTTAGCAATATAGTTGTAAAGTTTAAATAATTTTATTGGCATAACAGTAGAAAGTACAATCTTTAGAATTTTATTTTGGTAGTTAAAAAATATTCTATATCTTTGCATCACTTATGAAAATCTTATAACAAAGAAGTTTAAATACTGTATAGAATGAAAAAATTAGCCTTATTAGCCACTGCTTTATTTATGGTGGCTTGCAAAAGTGTAGAAACGCCTAAGCCTGTGGGGGCTATACCTACCGAACGACAGTTGCCTTGGCACGAAATGGAGTATTATGCTTTTATCCATTTCAATATGAACACCTTTACCGATATGGAATGGGGAACAGGAGGTGAAGACCCTGCCTTGTTCAACCCTACTGAATTAGATGTAAACCAATGGGTAAAAGTGATTAAAGACGCCGGTATGAAAGGTGTTATTATTACGGCTAAGCACCACGATGGTTTTTGCTTGTGGCCATCGAAGTATACGGAGCACTCTGTAAAGAATTCTCCTTGGAGGAATGGGAAAGGCGACCTCATCAAAGAACTCTCTGACGCCTGCCACAAAGCGGGACTCAAGTTTGGGGTGTATTTATCGCCTTGGGATAGAAACCACGCCGAATATGGGAGACCTGAGTATGTAACCTATTTTCATAACCAACTAAGAGAATTGCTTAGCAATTACGGTGAAATATTTGAAGTGTGGTTTGACGGTGCCAACGGTGGGTCAGGTTATTACGGAGGAGCGAATGAAACCCGAAAAATAGATGCACACACTTATTATCAGTGGGATAAAGCATACCAAATAGTTCGTGAATTGCAGCCTATGGCTTGTATATTTAGCGATGAAGGTCCTGAAGTGCGTTGGATAGGCAATGAAAAGGGGTATGGAATGCCTACGAATTGGAATCCTTTTACCTCTAACCCCTCTCTAAAAGGAAAAGAACATTTGCATCATTTAGGAGAAGGCGATGAAAATGGGGTGAATTGGATACCTGCTGAAGCCGATGTATCTATCCGCCCAGGGTGGTATTACCACGCTCGTGAAGACCATCAAGTGCGTCCATTAGAAAAAATGGTAGACATATACTACGCTTCTGTAGGTCGTGGTTACAACCTGCTACTCAATCTACCTGTAGACCGGCGTGGGTTAGTACACGAGAACGATATTAAGAGACTAATGGAGCTCAAGAAAGTTATTGAAGGTGATTTTGCGCGTAATCTTGTGACTGATGCCTCTATAACAGCTTCTAACATTCGTGAAAATCACAAGCAATTCAAAGCTGAAAAAGCAATTGATAACGATAAAAATACCTATTGGGCAACCGATGAAGGAGTAACACAAGCTTATATTGAGCTCAACTTTACCAAGCCTACTACCTTCAACCGTTTTATGGCACAAGAGTATATTCCATTAGGGCAACGCGTAAAGAAGTTTAAAATAGAATACAAAAAAGACAACAAATGGGAAACAATAGACGAACAAACTACTATTGGCTACAAGCGATTGCTACGCTTCCCCTCAGTAACCGCTACAAAAGTACGCTTTACAGTATTAGAAGCCAAAGGCTCTCCGCTTATCAGCAACATCGGTTTGTACAATGCACCTGCACTATTGGTGACACCTCAGCTTACACGTGATAAGAATGGCGAAGTAACACTTACCCCTGCTGATGAAGCCACTGAAGTTTACTATACTTTAGACGGTAGTCAGCCCACCGATAAATCGTTACGATATAGTGCTCCCTTTGCAGTTACACAGCCTACAAATCTTAAGTTCGTAGCCTACGACCGCGATAAGAATTTGTACAGTGAGGTAGCTTCTTATGCGTTGGATATCCCTAAAGCAAAGTGGAAAGTGCTTTCTACTACGGCTACAGATATCCAAAAAGTCATTGATGAAAGCCCTGTTTCTTGGTTTATGCAAGACAAAGGTAATACACCTACCGCTATTACTATTGATTTAGGAGAATTATTAAACCTAAAAGGCTTTACCTACTTACCTTCACAAGACCGTTGGGCTGAAGGTACTATCAGTCATTACGTTTTTGAAGTGAGTACTGATAATGTTCATTGGAAAAAGCTAAGTGAAGGTGAATTTGGGAATATCAAGAACAATCCTATAGAACAACGCATTACTTTCCCTGTAGAGAAAGCGCGTTATATCAAGCTTACCGCTACCAAAACTGTAGATGATAGTCACAAAGTATCATATGCTGAAATAGGTATTATCACACAATAAAGTTATGTATCTTAAAAACGGAAGATTATCACAAAGCCCTAAGTGGCTCTACATTATAGTTCCAACCCTGTTCTTTGCCTTTACAGGGTTGAACTTTTTAGTAGCACAGTTTTTTGATACTACTACACTTATACAGTCAGAAATTGCCCAAAAAGGAGAATTACAATTCTTGTTTGAGAACTTAGTTGTCTTTGCTATCTTCTTAGGGTTATTGTTGTTATGGGTGAAGTACGTACATCGCCAGCCTTTGGTAGCACTTATTACGGCGCGACCACGTATCAGTTGGCAACGTTTTTGGTTTGCCTTCTTCCTGTGGGGTGGCGTAACCATAGCAATAACTTGTATAGACTGCTTATTTTTCAACCCCGATGATTACGTGTGGAATTTTCAGTGGCTACCCTTCTTAAAACTACTTGTAATAGTAGTGCTATTCATTCCTTTGCAAACCGCTTTTGAAGAAATATTCTTTCGAGGCTACCTAATGCAAGGCTTAGGACTCGCAACACGTAAGGCGTGGTTCCCACTGCTTTTCACCTCAGTTACCTTTGGGCTAATGCACATAGCCAATCCTGAGGTCGAAAAATTAGGTTATAGCCTGCTTATCTACTACATAGGCACAGGCTTATTCTTAGGTATCACCACCTTAATGGACGATGGCTTAGAGTTAGCCTTAGGCTTTCACACTGCCAATAACCTTTTCACCGCTCTTTTAGTAACTTCTGATTGGACGGTATTTCAAGTACCCTCAGTACTACGCGATGTCTCAGAACCCTCTCTAACCTTCACTATGTGGTTACCTCTACTGCTCTGCTTCCCTGCTTTGCTGTATATCTACGCCAAGAAATACCACTGGAAAGAGTGGAAAAAACACTTATTATAAAAGAAAACTTAATTTTTTGTTAAAATAATTTCCATCGTATTATAATATTTTATACCTTTGCCACCGATTTTAAACAGCAAAAGGCGATAACCCGAAAAGCCTTTAACAGAGTAGGGAGTAATTTTAATTTTCAGTTTTTTATGGAAGAAAATACAACTTCAACACAAGAGCAACCTGTTTCTCAAGCACAGGAAACTGCCAAAGAAAACAACCCAACTATCATTATCCAAAACTCTTCTAAGAGCAACGGAATAGGCACCGCTGGTTTCGTATTAGCTTTAATAGCTGTATTCTTAGGGTGGGTTCCTGTCTTAGGGTGGATTATTTGGCTCTTGGGGCTTATTCTTTCAGGAATAGGTGTTACTAAAACTCCTAAAGGATTAGCCATTGCAGGGCTTGTTATCTCCTTAATTGGGCTTATTATCCTTATTCTCTTAGCTACTGTATTTGCAGCAGCGGCAGCTGTTTCTTCAATCCCAGTACAATAAGAATTTACAAAAAAGGCTATCTAAGAAGAAACTTAGATAGCCTTTCTTTTTCCTCTAAAACAGCCTATTTTTCAGCTCCCTATAATAAAAATAGTAGGTCTCTTCTGTATATCTATATCCGTTTTCTTCCAAAGGTGTACAGGAAGTGTTTTAATCTCTTCAGTAGCAAGCGTAATATCACAAGCTACACACAAAAGCGTATCCGCCTGCAACGTGTCAATAAGGTCAGCAAGCATCTGCTTATTGCGGTAAGGCGTTTCTATAAACAGTTGCGACTGTCCGTCACGCGCCCTCCGTTCTAACGTTTTAAGCGCTTTTTTGCGCTCTTGCTTGTCAATAGGAAGATAACCATTGAATGCAAAATTCTGCCCATTAAGCCCACTTGCCATCATCGCTAATAACAGCGAAGAAGGTCCCACCAGCGGAATTACCTTCAACCCCTTTTGGTGAGCCACCCGCACGATATCAGCTCCTGGGTCAGCTATACCTGGGCAACCAGCCTCCGAGATAATCCCTATAGAGTGTCCTTCCATACAAGGGCGTAAAAAGCCCAAGTAATCCGTATCGCGATGATGCTTGTCAATTACCGTTATTTTTAAATCTGATTGCGCCTTGTCAGGGGTGATAAGCTTGATAAACTTCCTTGCCGATTTCTCATTCTCCACTACAAAATAAGTGAGCAAATGCACAGTTTTTGCTACTTGTGCAGGCAATACATCAAGAGCCGTCCCTCCTAACAAATTCGGTATTAAATATATATTCCCCTTTATCATTTGTATCAATTATATTACTAACAGACTGCAAAAGTATATTTTTTTTATCAGAATTATAGCACCAAACAATAATTATTTGTATCTTTGTCGCCTATTATAGGTCAAAAACTTACACTTAATAACAACTTATGAAAAATATTCTTTTTTACAGCATTATAGCCTCTTTTATTACAGCTGGCTGTAGTAAAGACAATGGCAACTCCAATCTTTCAGAACATTCCAAAGAAATGTTACAGCAAGCTATGCGCAATACCGAAGCAGGACACGACACTAATTTTAGTGACAACACTCCCTTTGTTTTCAACGGTTATAGTAGTACTTCTAACAGATTGTTCGAAAAAGGAGGCAACATATCTATCGGGGCTGCCCTAAATTTTGCCTCCCTCAATCACGACAAAATCATTTATAAAAGTTGTTTTTGGGGGCTTTATGGCAACAATGGCAAATGCAACTATCCCGACGAAAACCGGTATTTTGAATTGTACAACCTCTGGTGCGTCTTATTTTCCGAAAAGAACAATCAAAACCCCAACGCTCTGGTAAATCTAAAAAACTTCCGCTTCTACGTGCTTTACAAAGGTGAAAACGTATGGCGTAGGGTACATTTTTCTGAGAATGATATTACCGACCAAGCCCCTATCACGTGGTCGGCTACATATTATAAAGATATCGTAACAGAAGCAGGTAATGGCAAGATAAAAGTAATACAAGAAAAAGACTATTCCACCGTCCCTATTGCCAAATCAGGAAAATACGACGGCAAATGGTACGATGCCAAAATATTAGTAAACCACTTCGGCTCTAAACTTATGAAACCTGTAGGTGAGTTCACCCCTAGCAAGGTCGAAGGCGTCTATATGCAAGTTGATGTACGTCTTGACCCTACAACCACCAACGCCAAAGTAGGTATACAAACAGGAATGGACGTCCGCCACGAAGGCATTAAAACCCCTTACTATATGGCTTTTGGCTCTACTCGCATCGTTACCGTTGCCCCTTATTGGAAAACCGTTAATTTTGTAAACTACGCAGGAGGACAAGGAGCTGACGAAGGGGGCGTCGTACTCAGTAAAGAACGCCTGCTGAACACCTCTTTCCCAAGAGAATAACACCCTCTTAATTTCTATTAGAAAGCACCCAACGAACTAAAACAATATAAAACGAAATTAAAATAGGAATTACCCCCTTATACCATTCATATAGCTTTTGTATAACAATCGTCCAAGATTCGTATAAGGTTCGTATAAGCTTCCTATATCTATCGCCTAACTATCAAGCTTTTATGTTAATAGTAAAATAAGCCAAAAAAGCAGCTAACAAACTAATTATCACAATGAAACAGTTTTTTTATCAAAAAGAAGGAAAACGAAAAAATAAGACAATCGTCTTCCTTCACGGCTTTCTGGAAGACCATACCATATGGCAACCTATCGCCAAAGCCCTCTCTACCGAATATTTTACGCTATCTATCGACCTCTTAGGGCACGGGCAGACCCCTACTATTGCCCCAGTACACACAATGGAAATGATGGCAAATGAAGTAAACGATATCCTGAAAAAAGAAGAAATAGAACACTGTACCATCGTCGGTCACTCAATGGGAGGTTATGTAGCTTTAGCTTTCGCCGAATTATTTCCCAAAAAAGTAGCAGGAATAGTATTGCTAAACTCCACTACCCTACCCGATTCCCCAGAGAAAAAAACTAATAGAGACCGAGTGCTAAAAGTAATCGATAACGAAAAAGAACTCTTCGTGCGTACTGCCGTCACAAACCTCTTTAGCGAAGAAAACAAAACACTGATGAAGCCCGCACTCAATAACCTAATTAGTATAGCAATGCACACCCCTAACGAAGGTATCAAAGCAGCCTCCTTAGGAATGAAAGAGCGTCCTGACCGCACTCAGCTATTTGAACATCTAACCGCCAAAAAACATATCATTATGGGCGAAAAAGATGCCCTAATCCCCTCTGATAGCTTGATAGCATTAGCCAAAAAAGCAGGTGCAACCTATACCCTACTCTCAGGTGGACATTTAGTGTATATTGAAAACGAAGCCCAAACCATAGAAGCCCTGCACAACTTTATGGCACAACCCTAATCTAACCCCTTTGTTCAAATTCCAAGATATGTATAAGCTATTCATTCGCCCATTCCTTTTCAGCCTCGACCCCGAGAAAGCCCATCACTTTACATTTAAATACTTAAAGTTCATTCACAAGATTCCCTTAGTCCCTTTGCTCATTCGCAAAATATACAATGTAAAACACCCTTCTCTACATCGCGAAGTCTTTGGGCTACACTTCAAAAATCCCATAGGATTAGCCGCAGGTTTGGATAAAGATGCCAAACTGTACAAAGAATTAGCTAATTTAGGATTTGGTTTTATCGAAATCGGAACCATTACCCCCAAACCACAAGCAGGCAACCCTAAAAAGCGATTATTCAGACTTATTGAAGACCAAGGAATTATAAATCGTATGGGCTTTAATAACGAAGGGGTTGAAGCCGCAGTAAAACGCCTTAAAAAAAATACCAATATACTGATAGGCGGAAATATTGGTAAAAATAAAATCACCCCAAATGACCAAGCCGTAAACGATTATCTCACCTGTTTTGAACAACTCTTTGATTACGTCGATTATTTTGTAGTGAATGTAAGCTCACCCAATACGCCTAACTTGCGCACACTACAAGAAAAAGAACCGCTAAAGCAGCTTTTAAGCACTTTGCAAAACACAAACCTAACCCATAAGAAACCCAAACCTATCCTTTTAAAAATCGCCCCTGACCTCACCGATGAGCAACTGTTAGACATCATCGAAATTGTTAAAGAAACTCATATTGCAGGCGTAATTGCCACCAACACCACCATTAGTAGAGAAGGGTTAGTATCCCATAACCAAAAAGAAACCGGCGGACTTAGTGGCAAGCCTCTTAAAAATCGCTCCACTGAGGTAATACGTTTTCTAAGTGAAAAAAGCAACCGCGCATTCCCCATCATTGGTGTCGGAGGAATCTTTAATGAAAGTGATGCTCTCGAAAAGTTAGAAGCAGGCGCCTCCCTTATCCAGCTATACACAGGTTTTATTTACGAAGGTGCAGGTCTTATAAAACGTATCAATAAACAGCTAATTGCTAATGTGAATAAAGGTTTCAGAAATGATTGTCTCTGATTTACAACCTCATAGTCGTTTTTGCGTCACATCTCCCCCTTTGGAGGGGGCTGGGGGGAGGTTTATAATCAATAATTTAGTTCAACTCTTGATTAGCTTTGCTAATTCTAACCAACATTAGCATTATTCCCGTTATTTGTGATTTGCGATTCTTAATTCACCAATACAAACCAAACGCATTAATGAAATAAAAGTTTTGATGAAAATTTATAAACATACTCACCTCACAAATATTGTCAATTATTAATTATTTTGTACCTTTGCACTTATTTTCAAAAACGATAGTATGATACAGTCAATGACAGGCTTCGGCAAAAGTGTTCTCTCCCTTACCGATAAGCATATCAGTATAGAAATTAAATCTTTAAACAGTAAAAGCATCGATATCAATACGCGTATCCCTCAGGCATATCGCGAGAAAGAACTTGACTTCCGCAAACTCATAGCCGAACAGCTTTTACGCGGAAAAGTAGATTTTAGCATCTTTGTAGAAAATACAGGCACACAAACACCCTCTAAAATCAATCCTAACATCGTAAAATCGTATATCGAGCAAATGCGTACTATCGTTGATGGTGACCTTACCGAACTGCTAAAAATGGCGGTACGTATGCCCGATGCTTTACAAACCACTACCGAAAGCGTTTCCGAAGAAGAACTTTCAACTATTTTTCAGCATATCAATCTTGCCATTGCCGATTTGCAAACTTTCCGTACTCAAGAAGGTAAAGTCTTAGAAAAAGATTTCGTTTTGCGCATTGGCAATATCGACAACCTATTGCAAGAAGTACAAGCTCTCGACAGTGAACGCTTGGCGCTCATTCGCGAACGCCTTGAAAAAGCTGTGACTGATATCCAAAATGTAGATGCCAATCGCTTTGAGCAAGAACTTATTTTTTACTTAGAGAAATTGGATATTACTGAGGAAAAAATCCGCCTCAAAAAGCACTTAGACTATTTCCTCGAAACCCTCCACAGCGAAGATTCTAACGGACGCAAATTGAGCTTCATCGCACAAGAAATAGGTAGAGAAATCAATACCTTAGGATCTAAAGCCAACTTTGCCCCTATGCAGCAAATAGTAGTGCAAATGAAGGACGAACTCGAGAAAATTAAAGAGCAAGTACTAAATGTCCTCTAACTACTAAAAACTAAAAACTAAAAACTAATGCAAAAACTAATTATTTTTTCAGCACCTTCGGGGAGTGGTAAAACTACCATAGTGAGGCATTTACTCTCACTTAAAAAACTCAACTTAGCCTTTTCTATTTCAGCAACTTCACGGGCTCCTCGCGGTGAAGAACAACACGGCAAAGAATACTATTTCCTTTCTGTTGATGAATTCAAAAAACGTATTCAGCACAACGAATTTATGGAATGGGAAGAGGTATACGCAGGTTGTTATTATGGTACATTAAAATCAGAAGTTGAATGCCTTTGGGCTGAAGGTAAAAATGTAGCCTTTGACATTGATGTCGCTGGAGGATTACGCCTAAAAAAGAAGTATCCCGAACAAACCTTAGCTGTATTTGTTGAACCACCAAGTCTTGTAGCTTTAGAAGAACGTTTGCGCAATCGCAAAACCGAAACAGAAGAGAAAATACAAATGCGCCTTGCCAAAGCCGAGCAAGAAATAGCTACCGCTCACCAATTTGATGTGATTATCAAAAACGATAATTTACAACAAGCCCTACAAGAGGCAGAGCGCGTAGTAACCGAATTTATCAACCGATGAAAAAACAAATAGGTCTATTCTTTGGCTCATTTAACCCTATTCATATAGGGCATCTCATCATCGCCAATCATTTAGTTGAACACAGCGCGATGGACGAGTTGTGGTTCGTAGTTACTCCCCAAAATCCTTTTAAAGAAAAACAATCGTTGTTGGACAATCACTTGCGGTTAGAGATGGTTAATTTAGCTATAGAGGAATACCCTAAGTTACGCGCTTCAAACATCGAATTTCAATTGCCACAACCTAACTACACGGTTAATACTTTAGCCTATTTAGAAGAAAAATACCCTAATACTAACTTTGCTCTCATTATGGGGGAAGACAACCTAAAAAGCTTTCACAAGTGGAAAAACTACGAGCATATCTTAGCAAATTATGCTATTTACGTCTATCCGCGTATCTCAGAAGAAACAGCACCCGAAGTCTTAGTCCAGCACCCTCATATCACGCGCATAACCGCTCCCATTATCGAACTCTCTGCTACTTTTATCCGTGAAGAGCTCAAAGCCAAACGCAATGTACGTCCGCTCCTCCCTGAAAAAGTATGGCAATACATTGATAAACTTGGACTTTACAATTGATAATTTTGCGTTACACACTTAGTCAAAGTTTGAGGTATGATTGCCGATTGTCCCCCTTTGGAGGGGGAACGAGGGAGGTTATATATTTGTTTAATTTGAATAGATTTGTTTAATTTCTAAGGTATAAGCCTTACTCTTTAATATATGAAAAAAACAAAAATACTAATGGTTTGCTTAGGCAATATCTGCCGTTCTCCCTTAGCCGAAGGCGTGATGAGAAGCAAACTCCCCTCCGATAACTTTGAAGTAGATTCAGCGGGTACCGCTAACTATCACATAGGCGATACTCCTGACCCCCGTACCATTGCTTCAGGCAAACAGCACGGTGTAGATATCTCTATGCTCAGAGGCAGACAGTTTTCAGCTAAAGATTTTATTCAGTTCGACTATATTTTTGTAATGGACAGAAGTAACTATCAAAATGTGATTCGTCTTGCTAAAAGCGAAAAAGAACGTGCTAAAGTCCATTTCTTGGCAGACGCTTTGGGCGGAATGACACAACGCGAAATTCCCGACCCTTATTACGGTACAGCTACTGATTTTGAAAACGTCTATCAACTCATCGACGAGGCTTGTACAAAAGTAGCTCACAAACTAATTTCTAATTTCTAATATCTTACCTTGGATTTCTCATCTAAACTCTTAGAAAACGCGGTCTACGAAATCTCTCAATTGCCCAGTATAGGCAAGCGCACCGCCTTGAGGTTAGCTTTGCATTTGCTCAAACAACCCGAAGAACAATCGTTACAACTCGCAGAAGCTATTGTAGCCTTGCGAACTCACATCCAGTATTGTAAAAACTGCCACAACATCTCCGATGTAGACCTCTGCGAGATTTGCGCCAACCCTATGCGCGATACAGGGGTCGTTTGTGTAGTAGAGGACTTTCGCGATGTAATGGCAATAGAAAACACAGGTCAATTCAAAGGACAATATCACGTCTTAGGAGGCAAAATATCTCCTATCGATGGTATCGCTCCCTCCAATCTACAGATTGCCTCCTTAGTAGAAAAAGTAAAGGCTGGTAAAGTAACCGAACTTATTCTCGCCCTAAGCAACACTATGGAAGGCGACACTACCAACTTCTACATCTACAAACAAGTAGAACCCTATCACATCACTATCTCCACCATTGCACGTGGCATAGCCGTAGGTGGCGAACTCGAATACACTGATGAGGTAACTTTAGGCAGAAGTATAGCCCAGCGTATTCCCTTTGAAAAAGCTATTAAAGCCGTTTAAAATATGATACAAGTAGCTAATACCATTATTTCAGAAGATATAGTAGAATATGATTTTGTTTGTAATCTCAACGCTTGCAAGGGTATTTGTTGTGTAGAAGGTGATGCAGGTGCTCCCGTTGAGGAAAGCGAGCTGAAAGTGATGCAACGCATTTACCCCGAAGTAGCTCCTTACCTTACTGAAGCGGGTCGTTCAGCTATTGAGGAACAAGGCGTATACATCAAAGGAGAAGATGGCGAATGGGAAACTCCTCTCATCAATGGAGGAGAGTGTGCTTATGTAGTACGTAATGAGAAAGGTTGGGCTCTTTGTGCTATTGAGCAGGCTTATAACGATAAAAAGATAGATTGGAAGAAACCTATATCTTGTCACCTATACCCTATACGGTTGCAAGAATATAGTTCGTTCACAGCCGTCAATTACCATCGTTGGAGTCCTATATGTGATGACGCTTGTATTTTGGGTAAGAAGCTACAAGTGCCTATCTACAAATTCGTAAAGGACGGGCTTATCAGGAAGTTTGGTGAAGAATGGTATAAAGAATTAGAGCTTATCGCTCAGCACTTGAAAAAGTAACATACAAATTACATAATAAAAGAGACAGTACTTTTTTCAATATTGTACTGTCTCTTTTTTTATATAGATATTATGGGAATCTCTACTTCATTGTCTCTAACTTCCCTTGTGATTTTAACAGCTGTATTTCTGCCAATTTATAGTCTAATAAGGCTGTGGTATAATTGTTCTTAGCATCCGATAAGGAACGTTCTGCTTCCAATAAATCAGTGAGGGAAGCCAACCCTTGCTGATAGTTGTTTTGAGTGTTGAGCAATACTTCTTCAGCAAGCTTTACATTCTCCTTTTGTGAATCAATAGTAAGAAGGTTATTAGTGAGCTGACTGTGGGCATTCTCATAAGCCAAATCCATTGCCAAACGGGTGTCTTTTAGTGTAGCTTCTAACGCTTGACTTTCTATCTGTGCTTGGCGTATCTTAGCACGAGTACCAAAACCTGAGAAAACAGGAATGCTTACCCCCAATGTAATAGCTGAATAGTCAGCGCCGTATACTTTATCTTTTTTACCGTAAACAATAGGCATTTTAGGTCCCATACTTAAGTAACCATAGGTAGCCTGCAACGCCAAAGAAGGATAGAGCGCTGCACGTTGTACTTTGGTATTCAGGTCGAGGAGTTGCTTTTGTTTTTCGAGTACTTGTAGCTCTATACGCGTATTGCTACTGCCTTTCTCAAAAGCCAAATCGTAATTAGCTTCAAAACCTTCTTTGGGTAAGCTAATAGCTTCATTCATAGGCATACCTATCATATATTTAAGCGCATTTTCTGAGAGTTGTAGCCCATTGAGGGCTTGTTGGCGTGCCGATTTGAGATTGTTCACGGCTACCGTAGTACGGTCGAGATCTATTTTCTTTGCTAAGCCCGACTGGTTTAAGCCTTTCACTACATTCGCTGTCTTTTCAGTAAGTGCTAAGTTACTTTCAACATTCTCAAGTATCTGACGGGTTTGATACACTTGATAATAAGCTTGGGCTACCTTCTCAATGATTTCATTCTCGGTGAGCTGCTGGTTGAGCATATAAAACTCGCGAGTAGTGCGCGCTGCTTTTAAGCCCATAAACACACTTTGGTTAAAGAGCACTTGGGTAAGTTTAGCTTCAGCATTAGCCGACCATTTTTGTCCCATTTCCATCTTTATGGGCTCATCACCCACAGGCATACCAGGTATAGCAAAAGTAGAAGGGTCTAAATAAGTAGCTTGCAACTTAGGGTTGTACACCATACCGCCCGAAGCCGAAATATTAGGCAGTGCGTTAGCACGTACTTCTTGTATTTTGTATTCGCTTTTGGTTACTTCCAATCGCGCTTTTTCAGCGTCCGCTTTATTCTCTAAAGCATAACGAATAGCATCTTTTAAAGTCAATTCTTTTTGTTGTGCAAAGCTCATAAAACTGAGGCACAACAAAGCACTCGTAATGATTTTTTTCATAATAATTGTATTGCCTATTAATAGGCTTATTTATATTGTCCTTTTAATTCTGTTGTAACTTCTTTTTACTTTATTTATTCAGATACCCTTCTCTCGCTGACCTTACTTTTTCACCTCTGATGATTGGTATTATTGGCATTTTTAGTATTATAATATTAAATTAACCTTCTATCTTTTACCTTTTATCTTTTACCTCCTCAAGCACTCGTTCCAATTCTTTAAGTCCTTTTTCATTGACAAGTATCCTGAAAAAGTATTCTAAAATAGTATAGATAGTTTCCCAGAAGGGAAATTCTCTTTCAGGGAAAGTATGAGTTATAGAACGGAGACGTTGTACACTAGTATAGAAAACCTTATAGAAGTTCACATTGATATCTTTTCTAAAAAGACCTTCTTGCCAACCTTTTTCTAAGAGTTTATCTATAAAAAGTCCATCAGTTTTAGCGAACTCACTTTCCATACGTTCGTATGTTTTAGGATAGTACTTTTGCAATTCCCAAATAGGGCGGTCACTATTGATATTGAAAACTTCTTGAACCTTTTTTTGGTTGCGGTATACATTTTCTATCACTGAACCTTCCCCTTGTACAAAAGTAGTTACATTTGTACAACTCATTTCTAAGGCATAATCTAAACAAGCATCTACTAAATCTTGTTTAGAGGGAAAATACTCGTAAAGCGTCTTTTTAGACATCCCCATTTTGTTAGCCAAATCATCCATAGTAAAGGTTTTAAACCCATACTGCATAAAGTCGTTTAAGGCACGTTTTACAATATCTTCTTTCATACTCTGTTTTCTCTAATTCGGGGGCAAAGGTATAACAAAAAAACTTAATAAACAAAAAAAGTTTCCATTACCACCTCTTATTTTCTACTCATATACACAATTCTCGCCGGCTTTCCCTCTTACCTCTTACTTCTTATCTGTTTAAAGACTCAAGAAAGTAAAGCCTACTCCCACAATAGTTTGTTTGTAATTGTAATCGATAAGGGAATCGCCATAACCGTGAGAGGCTTGCAACAAAATACGCAGGTCGCGACTCAGCGGATATACCCAGTTCAGCTCTACGTGCCCGCGATTATGATTAAAATTTAAATTATTTCTCACTCGCAAATTAAAAACATTTTTACGGAAGGGGTAAGCAATGCTCAATTCACAATGTCCTATATAATTCTCAATATCGGGATTATCATCTTCTCTTGCCTTTTCTGAGAAACGCCACCAGAAACGGCTATTAACCATTAAATCATTCCATTGAAAAATACCTAATAAAATAATTCTGTTCCAACTGCGGGAATGTGCCGCTTCTTTACCATTAGATTGGTGGTTTACGGATAGTCCTGCCATTTTCACTTTAAAATTCCCCACCGAGAAGTTCAGCGGATAAGTAAATATCAATTCTGGTTCGTAATTCAGTTCCCTAAACGGACGTGAAAGCTCACCATTGTACATCTGCCAATACGATTGCTGAGTGAAAGCTACCCACACATCTCCCTTCCCAAAAGCATCTTGCATAATCTTAGCTTTTAAGCTCACTTGAAATTTTACCTCTACGTGCTGGTAGTCGCGCCATTCGGGTATAGGTCGGTCGGGGTTCAAACTTATAGGTTGTTCCGTAGGTTTATCCGTAAAACGGAAAGGCATTACGTACATAGGTAAGTAATCCACAAATTTAAAAGTACCTCTCTGGTCTTCTCGGTCAAGCTCCCATAGCTTAGAAATAGCCCTTTCCAACTGAGCTCTTCTATCGGCTTTTATTTCTGTCTTAGGAAGTTCCTGCAATGTGTCATTCACCCCCTCCTGAGAAAAAATAGGTGTCGCAATAGCCAAGAACATTATAAATAAAGTGTATTTCATCATTTTGTTTTTTGCGGGTGCAAAAGTACAGCAAATAAACTTTATAAACAAAAAAAGTTTCCTATATAGTAATACGAGGAAACTTTTTCTATTCTGATACCTTATGTATATCAATACTTCTTCTTACTCAAACTCCGATGTAAAGTGCAACTTTAAGTTCGGGTACTTTTGTTTTACCATCTCAATAGAGAAAGCCGAATCAGCTAAGAACACTAATTGGTTCTGCTTATCTCGTGCTAAGAACTTCTGTTTTACGCGTAAGAAATCAAGATACTCAGCATCTTTGGGGTTTTCAGGCGTCTCCACCCAACAAGCTTTATAAATAGGGAAGTTTTCATAACTACACTTCGCACCGTACTCGTGTTCCAATCGGTATTGAATAACTTCATACTGTAACGCACCTACCGTTCCAATCACTTTGCGACCGTTGAAGTCTAACTTAAATAGCTGTGCCACCCCTTCGTCCATTAGTTGGTCGATACCTTTTTCTAATTGTTTTGATTTTAGCGGGTCAGCATTGTTGATGTAGCGGAAATGCTCAGGAGAGAAGCTCGGTATCCCCTTAAAGTGCAATACTTCACCTTCGGTAAGCGTGTCGCCTATCTTAAAATTCCCCGTATCGTGCAAGCCTACGATATCACCTGCGTATGATATATCCACCACTTCTTTCTTTTCAGCAAAGAAAGCATTCGGACTCGAAAACTTCAACTTCTTGCCCAAACGCGTGTGCAAATAAGGCTTGTTGCGCTCAAATGTGCCCGAAACAATCTTCACAAACGCCAAGCGGTCGCGATGGTTTGGGTCCATATTGGCGTGAATTTTGAAGACGAAGCCTGTAAAAGTAGGCTCTTCTGGCTTTACCAAACGCTCTTCACTGGCTTTCGGGCGTGGCGAAGGAGCAATTTCCACAAAACAATCCAAGAGTTCTCTTACCCCAAAATTGTTCAATGCCGAGCCAAAAAATACAGGTTGTTGCTCTCCACTAAGGTACGCTTCTCTGTCAAACTTAGGATATACCTCGTACACCAATTCCAAATCACTGCGTAAATTCTCCGCTGATTGCTCAGATATAATTTGTTCTAACTCCGGACTGTTGATGTCAGTAAAAGCAATCGTTTCCTCTATGTTCTTACGGCTGTCGCCCGAAAAGAGGTTGATATTCTTCTCCCAAATGTTGTAGATTCCTTTGAAGTCATAACCAATACCAATAGGGAAGCTCAGTGGAGTAACCTTCAAACCGAGTTTTTGTTCCACTTCGTCCAAAAGATCAAACGCATCCTTCCCTTCGCGGTCTAACTTATTGATGAACACAATCATAGGAATATTGCGCATACGGCATACTTCCACTAATTTTTCGGTTTGTTCTTCCACCCCTTTAGCCACGTCAATCACCACGATTACACTGTCTACCGCGGTGAGCGTGCGGAAAGTATCCTCGGCAAAATCCTTGTGACCAGGCGTGTCTAAGATGTTTATCTTGTGTTCTTTATAGTTGAAAGCTAGCACCGAAGTGGCTACCGAAATCCCGCGTTGGCGTTCAATCTCCATAAAGTCGGACGTCGCGCCTTTCTTTATTTTGTTCGATTTTACCGCACCCGCTTCTTGTATTGCCCCCCCAAAGAGCAATAGTTTTTCAGTCAGGGTCGTCTTTCCCGCATCAGGGTGAGATATAATGCCGAAGGTACGGCGCTTTTGTATTTCTTGTTGTAAGGACATAGAGTTAATTTGTAAATGAAGCTGTTTTAAAAGTTTTATAAAGATATGACTGCAGATTGTCCCCCTTTGGAGGGGGAACGGGGGAGGTTAATATTACTAAGTTATAACAAAACCTCCCCCTAACCCTCTCAAAGAGGGGGAGTTGTAGCGATGCAAAAGTAACTAATTTTCTGTTTATCCTTTTAATTTACTTTTTCTTCAAGGTATAATCAGCAGTGAGTTCAGTGTCGGTAATGTCGTTACCTTCTTGGTCAAGCATCACAAGACTATCGTCTTTCACACGGTAAAAGGACTTACTGTCTTTATAAGTGCTACTGGTGAGAGTCAGCATTTGCTTTTCAGCATTATACTCCACCGTACCTTTATCCTCAAAGCTACCCTTTTCCGAACTCTCTTTAGAGGTATAGCTATCTGCTTTAATAACTAAGGTAATATGGTTACCACCACAATCAGCACAAGGGAGTACCCCTTCGTAAGTACCTACATACGAACGACTACAAGCCGTAAGAAACAGTGCTACTACACTGAATATTAATAATATTCTTTTCATTTTTACAAATATTTTGTTTTAAAATCGGGTGCAAAAGTAGTGAATAAACTCCAAAAATTAATATAAATCAATGAAAAATTCGCTTCACCTTAATTTAAACTCCCTCTTAACCCCAATTTACCTCCCCTATTCCTTCGTCATTCGTTCGTTCTTTGTTCGTTCTTCCTTCGTCTTTTGTTCGTCATTCCCCCATTCATTCTTTATCTACTTGCCTGTCGTGCTACGACTGCCTCTCGTGCTACAATCTCGCACCACCTTACCTTTTATCTTTTACCTTCTATAATGGTATTATTAGCATTTTTGGCATTATGGTATTAAACACGTTTATCCATTTGATAATCAATAATCATAAAAGCTTTTTCACCCCTTATACTACCCTACCAAATGTAAATTAAATATAAATTTTTAAGACTTTATTTTTCTATATTCAGTAAAATATGTATTTTTGCCGTTTGAAGATATAAAATAAGTAAATTATTTAATTAAAAAATGCAAAACAAAGGACTTGTAAAACTATTTGCCATTTTGTTTGGGCTGATATGTATTTATCAACTTTCATTCACCTACGTGGCAGGTAGAGTAGAAGATGAAGCCAAAGCATTCGCTGAGGCAAAAGTGCCTAATACTGAAGCTGACTATATCGCTAAACGCGAAGCTATAGAAGCTAAGTATTTGGACGATAAAATGGGGCAAGATGTCTATAACCTCGGAGTTACAAAGTACACTTATGCCGAAGTGAAAGCTAAAGAATTGAACCGTGGTCTCGACCTTAAAGGCGGTATCAACGTGATTCTCCAAATCTCCGTAAAAGACATCTTAAGAGGTCTTGCTGACAACTCTAAAGATCCTATCTTTAACAAATCATTAGCCGAAGCCGATGAACAGCTCCGCAAAACCGACAAAACCTACTTGGATTTGTTCTTCGAGGCTTATGCTAAAAACGGAGGTAAATTAGCCTCCCCCAATGTGTTCGCTAATAAAACTCTTAGCGACCAAATTAACTTCCAAATGAGTGATAGTGAGGTACGCCCTATCATCAGAAAACGTGTAGACGAGTCTATCGTATCTGCTTTTGAAGTATTGCGCAAACGTATCGATAAATTTGGGGTTTCTCAACCTAATATCCAACGTCTCGGTACTTCAGGTCGTATCTTGGTAGAACTACCTGGTGCTAAAGATATCACTCGCGTACAATCACTCTTGCAAAGTACCGCTCAACTTGAGTTCTGGGAAACTTACAAGAACACCGATGTAATACCTTACTTACAAGCACTGAACGAGCAACTCAAATCTACTGCTCAACCAGTAAACAACGTAAAAGATACCCTTACAGCAGCTACTCAGTCTGGCAGTAGTGCTATTGATTCATTGCTTACTGATGTAAAAAAGGATTCTGTCCCTACACAAGCAGGAGGTAAGAACCCATTATTCGACCTTATCAAAGGTAATTCTTATGAAGGTTCTCCTGTCTTGTTTACAGTAAGCCTTAAAGATACCGCTCAAGTAAATAGCTATATCAATTCAGCTGAAGCTAAACGCTTGATTCCTGCTTCATTGCAATACGTGAGATTTGCTTGGGGTAAACCTGATAAAAGTACATCTCTTATCGAACTTTATGCCCTCAGAGGTAACCGCGATAATACTCCTCCACTTACAGGTAATGTAGTAACCCAAGCCGAACAAACTTACGATGTGCGCAACCAGCCTGCCGTATCTATGCAAATGGATGGTAAAGGTGCCCGCATTTGGGAAGCGCTTACTGGTAAAGCTTTTACTGAGAATACCAATATCGCTATCGTACTCGATAACATCGTATATTCAGCACCTGGTGTAACTACAGGAGCTATCTCTGGTGGCCGCTCTGAAATCACTGGCAACTTTACCCTTAATGAGGCTGTAGACCTTGCCAACGTGCTCCGCGCTGGTAAATTGCCTGCAAGTGCCGACATCGTACAATCTGAAATCGTAGGTCCTTCCTTAGGTCAAGAAGCTATTGATAGCGGTATGAACTCTTTCTTTATCGCTACACTCTTTATCTTTGTTTGGATGATATTCTACTATGGCCGTGCTGGTATCTATGCCGACCTCGCTTTGGTATTCAATATCCTTCTCATTTTTGGAGTATTAGCTAGTATTGAAGCAGTACTTACCCTCCCTGGTATTGCGGGTATTGTGCTTACCATTGGTATGGCGGTCGACTCGAACGTGCTGATATTTGAGCGCTCGAAAGAAGAGCTACGTAAAGGTAAAAATATCAATCAAGCAGTAATTGACGGTTTCAAAAACGCTTTGTCGTCTATTTTGGACTCCAATATCACTACAGCACTTACCGCTCTTATCCTATTGTTCTTTGGTAGCGGCCCTATACAAGGTTTTGCTACTACCTTGCTCATAGGTATTGCAACTACCTTGTTCACCGCTATCTTCATCACTCGCTTGTTTATTGATTACAGTGTTGAGAAGAAGCATATGCTCACTTTCACTACCCCTATTACCAAGAATTGGTTTAAGAATGTAAATATCAACTTTATTGGTAAACGCAAAATAGGATATGCTTTCTCTATTATCCTTGCTACCATAGGTATTATTTCACTCTTTACTCGTGGTCTTGACCAAGGTATCGACTTTGTGGGTGGTAGAACTTACCAAATTCGTTTTGAGCACGAAGTAAACCCTACTCAAGTAGCCGATGCGCTCAAGCCTTACTTAGGAACTGTGGAAGTGAAGACTTTCGGGGCACCTAACCAAGTGAAAATCTCTACCAAATATAAAGTGCAAGAAGAAAGCACTGAGGTAGATAATGAAGTACAAGAACTCTTGTACAAAGGCTTACAAAAGTTCTTGCCCGATGGAACTACTTTCGATAGTTTTGCTAAAGCTACCTCTACTGATAAGATAGGCATTATGCAATCAATGAAAGTAGGCCCTACTATTGCAGAAGACATTAAGAGCAGTGCGTTCTGGTCTGTAATTGGTTCACTTATCGTGATTGGTTTGTACATCTTGTTCCGTTTCCGCAGATGGCAGTTCTCTATGGGTGCGATTGTATCTTCAGCGCACGACGTGCTAATGGTACTCGGTATCTACTCGCTCACTTATAGCATTATGCCTTTCAATATGGAAATTGACCAAGCCTTTATTGCAGCTATCCTTACAGTAGTAGGTTACTCACTAAACGACACGGTGATTATCTATGACCGTATTAGGGAAGTAATGCGTGAGCCTCATTGGTCAAGAGAGAAAATCAATCACGCGCTCAACGCTACTCTTAGCCGTACATTGAACACCTCATTCACTACCTTGGCGGTACTCGTTACTATCTTTATCTTCGGTGGTGAAACCTTGCGTGGCTTTATGTTCGCAATGATTATCGGGGTTTTCATCGGTACTTACTCCTCTGTCTTCGTGGCAGCTCCTCTCATTTACGACACTGTAAAAGACGATGCTGACCACAGCAAAGAAGATGTTAAAAAGTAACATTTAGTTATTGTGTATATAAAAGGGACTGTCCTAAAAAGGATAGTCCCTTTTTCTATGCGGGTAGAAAAAAGTGAAAAACTACTTGCAAATATCAATTATAAACCTTAACTTTGCCTTTCAAAAAACTACGTAATATGAAAACATACGACATTGTTATCATCGGTTCAGGTCCTGGCGGTTATGTAGCCGCCATTCGCGCAGGTCAATTAGGCTTTAAAACTGCCCTTATTGAAAAATATAATACCTTAGGAGGCACTTGCCTTAATGTAGGCTGTATCCCTTCTAAAGCCTTACTTGATTCTTCTCACCACTACGAAAACACCTCCAAACACCTCGAAGCGCACGGTATTGAAATCTCAGGTAAGGTAACCTTTAGCTTAGAGAAAATGATTGCCCGCAAAGCGGCTGTGGTAGAACAAACCTGCGCAGGGGTAAAGTTCCTAATGGAAAAGAATAAAGTAGACGTCTTTACTGGGGTTGGTAGCTTTGTATCTCCTACTCAAATTAAGATTACTCCTAACAAAGGCAAAGCAGAGACCATAGAAGCTAAGCACACCATTATTGCTACGGGCTCTAAACCTGCCTCTCTACCTTTTATTACACTCGACAAAGAACGTGTGATTACTTCTACTGAAGCCCTTCAACTCAAAGAAGTTCCTAAACACCTCATCGTGATTGGTGGCGGGGTGATAGGCTTGGAATTGGGGCAAGTATACAGCCGTCTTGGGGCTGAAGTCTCAGTGGTAGAATATACCGACAGCATTATCCCTACGATGGATAGAGGCTTGGGGCGCGAACTCACTAAAGTACTCAAAAAGCAGGGCTTCACTTTCTATACAGGTCATCAGGTGAAAGAAGTCACTCGTAAGGGCAAAAACGTAACCGTAAAAGCTACTACCCCTAAAGGTGAGGAACTCTCTCTTAAAGGTGATTACTGCTTAGTAGCGGTAGGTCGTCGCCCTTATACCGAAGGTCTTAACCTTGAGGCAGCGGGTGTACAGAAAGACGAGCGAGGTAGGGTAATAGTAAACGACCGCCTGCAAACCAATGTGCCTAACATCTATGCGATTGGTGATGTAGTACGCGGAGCTATGCTCGCTCATAAAGCCGAAGAAGAAGGCGTATTGGTAGTAGAACAACTCGCTGGACAAAAACCACATATCGACTATAATCTTATCCCTGGTGTTGTTTACACCTGGCCTGAAGTAGCTTCAGTAGGCAAAAGTGAAGAGCAACTAAAAGCTGACGGCATAGCCTATAAAGTAGGGCAATTTGCTTTTCGTGCCTTAGGGCGCGCCCGTGCAAGTATGGATACCGATGGCTTTGTAAAGATCTTAGCAGATACTCAAACCGACGAAGTGCTTGGGGTACATATCATTGGGGCGCGTGCTGCCGATATGATAGCCGAAGCCGTTACCGCTATGGAGTTCCGCGCCAGTGCCGAAGACATCGCTCGCATCTGCCACGCTCACCCTACCTTTACCGAAGCAATAAAGGAAGCCGCCCTTGCTACCACCGAAAACCGCGCTATCCATAGTTAACTACCGATGCCTATACAGATAATAAAGATTTAAGTCCCATAGAAGGATATACGTTGCAATTAATGATTAGTGAAATAATTAAGAAAAAGTTTGTTTCTTTCAAAATAAATAGTAACTTTGCCTCAACTAACCTTTAATCATTAAAATATTATGAGTAGATTTTCCGATACCCAAACCGCTTTTGCCCTCAAAAGCCAATCCGAACTCAACTGGGCTTACCGCCTTTTTAAACTTATTGGCAGTAATACCCTTACTCGTGTGGGCACTGCCCTTACCAACTTCTCCTTAAAACTGCGCCTGCCCGTCGAAGGACTCATCAAGCGCACCGTCTTTAAGCAGTTCTGCGGAGGTATCTCCGAACAAGACTGCCTTCCCGTAATCCAAAAGATGCATCAAAAAGGCGTAGGCTCTGTGTTCGACTATTCCGTAGAAGGTAAAGAAGACGAATCCTCTATCGAAGCTACTTTCGAAAAAACAATGGAAACCATCGATTTTGGTAATCTCCATCGCGACGAAGGTATTCCTATTGTGGTATTTAAACCTACGGGATTTGGGCGTTTTGCCATCTTCCAAAAACTCACCGAGAAAAAAGCCCTTACCCCCGAAGAAGAAAAAGAATGGGAGCGCATCAAATCTCGTTTCGACGCAGCCTGCAAGCGCGCCTATGAGTATAAAATTCCTATTTTGGTAGACGCCGAAGAAAGCTGGATGCAAACCGCCGCCGATGACCTCGTAGAAGAGATGATGCAAAAGTATAACAAAGAAGAACCCATCGTGTACAACACCTTGCAAATGTACCGCCACGACCGCCTGCCTTACTTGAAAGCTCTTTATGAACGTGCCGTAGATAAAGGCTTCTACATAGGCGTAAAAATCGTGCGAGGTGCCTATATGGAAAAAGAAAACGAACGCGCTGCCCAGCAAGGCTATCCCACCCCCATTTGCCCCAATAAGCAAGCAACCGACGATAATTACAACGCAGTATTGCGCTACATTATTGACCATATCGACCGTATTGCGCTCTTTGCAGGCACTCACAACGAAGAAAGTGCCGCTTTGGTAATGGATTTGATGCAAGAAAAAGGCTTACAACCTAACGACAAACGCGTCTGGATAGCACAGCTCTATGGTATGAGCGACCATATCAGCTTCAATGCCTCTAAAGAAGGCTATAACGTAGCCAAGTATTTGCCTTTTGGTCCCGTGCGCGAAGTGATGCCTTATCTTATCCGCAGGGCTGAAGAAAACACCTCAGTCGCCGGACAAACAGGGCGTGAACTCACCCTCTTAAAAGCTGAAAAACAACGCCGAAAAGAAACTACCGCTTAATGAAAATATGTTTTATTGTTTTTAACAACTCTCGTTTTTTGCGCTTCTCGCAAAAACGAGAGTTTTTTTATTCCCAATCACTACCCTCTTACCTTCGCCTTTGCGTCGCTACAGTTCCCCCTTTGGAGGGGGTTAGGGGGAGGTTATCTTCGTTCTTCCTTCGTCTTTTCTTCGTTCTTCCTTCGTCTTTTGTTCGTTCTTCCTTCGTTCTTTCTTCGTCATTCCTTCGCCTTTGCGTCGCTACACTCCCCCTTTGAAGGGGGTCAGGGGGATGTTTTTAGTATCTTACCTTCGCTTTATATTCATTATTTGTTCGTTCTTCCTTCGTTCTTCCTTCGTTCTTCCTTCGTCTTTTGTTCGTTCTTCCTTCGTCTTTTGTTCGTCATTCCTTCGTCTTTTGTTCGTCTTTTGTTCGTCTTTTGTTCGTCTTTTGTTCGTCTTTTGTTCATCTTTTGTTCATCTTTTGTTCGTCTTTTCTTCGTCTTTTCTTCGTCTTTTCCTCGTCTTTTCTTCGTCTTTGCGTCGCTACACTCCCCCTTTGAAGGGGGGCAGGGGGGATGTTTTGTCCTGTCCTAAAAAAGG
>NZ_BPUU01000008.1:0-132876 GCF_054772415.1 Capnocytophaga sp. HP1101 | reverse complement strand
GCATTGAACTTAAAAACTCCTGATCAAGTGTACTTTCAAAAGGTAGCTTAATGAAAAAAATATTACTAATAAAATAATTATTAATTATGACAACCTTTTTTAGGACAGGACAAAATATTTTGTGTATGTGATGGTGGAATTGGCATTTTGAGGTAATGAAGTTGGGGATTTGTGCAGTTGTTATTATTTTACTATCTTTGCCAAAAATTCTATACCGATGGAAACAAGTGTTATCAGAGCTGGGAACTACAACGTTTATTTTAATGAGGAAGGGGCTACTTTTATCAACCGAATAGTAGCGGAAAGACGTCCTTCTAAACTATTTTTGTTGGTGGACAGTCATACTAATGAGAATTGTTTGCCTGTGTTTTTACCTACTCTCACTACTGATATTCCGATAGAAATTATAGAAATAGAAGCGGGTGAACCGCATAAAAACCTTGATACTTGTACGCAAGTGTGGCACGCACTTTCGGAATTAGGGGCTGACCGTAAGAGCTTACTCATCAACATAGGTGGGGGAGTGGTGACGGATTTAGGGGGCTTTGTGGCTTCGACCTATATGCGCGGAATTACCTTTGTGAATGTGCCGACGAGCTTACTGGCAATGGTAGATGCCTCGGTAGGAGGGAAGACTGGGGTGGATTTAGGTCCGCTGAAAAATCTCGTAGGAGTGATTAACAATCCGTTGGGGGTGGTGATTGACTCGCAATATTTAGGAACGTTACCCGTGGAGGAACTCCGTAGCGGAATGGCAGAGATGTTCAAACACGGGCTTATTCGTTCAGAAGCGTATTGGAAAAAAATGAGTAATTTAGGCAGTCTGTCGTTAGCTGATTTAGATAGCCTTATTTACGAATCGGTTGTGATAAAGAACGAGGTGGTAATGCAAGACCCCAAGGAAAGTGGATTGCGAAAAATACTGAATTACGGACATACGCTGGGACACGCTATTGAGTCGTATTGCTTAGAGAACCCGAATCGTGAGCGTTTATTGCACGGGGAAGCGATTGCGATAGGAATGGTATTGGCTACTTATTTATCGGTAAAAAGGTTAGGTTTTCCTAAGGATAAATGCGATGAGGTGAAGAGTGTATTGGGTGAGTATTTCAGTAAGCAAACTTTTAATAAAGAGGATATTGAGGTTATTTGTGAGTTGATGCGTTTTGACAAGAAGAATGTGGCGGGCAGAGTGCACTTTGTGCTTTTGGAGGCAATTGGTAAGCCTAAAACGGATTGTGTGGTGCTTGAGAGGGAGATTTACGAGGCGTTTGAGTACTATAGTGCGAGCCACACGGGCAAGTAGTTAAAAATGTGAGTTAAGGAATGAATTAGCTTATTGATGATAAACCTCCCCCATTCACATACTCCGCTCTCGCGGACTACCTCCAAAGGGGGAGATGTGACGCAAAAACGACTTCTGATATTAAGAGAGGAAGGTAAAGAAATTTAAAATATATAAAAGATAAAACATTGAGATATAGCAATTACAATCGTATTTTTTTGGTGTTTATTTTGGTGGTGTTAGAAGGCTCGGCGCAGAGTTATTGGCGCAAGACTGATTTTTCGGCACAACGCAGGGCAGAGACGACTGTTAATAACCCCAAATTTCAATATTTTACATTAGATAAAAAGGCGTTTGCAAGAGCCTTAGAAACAGATAGCAGGCGCGGTGAGACTACGGTTCAGATACCTGATGCTAACGGCGAGCTGGTTACCTATCGGGTTACGCCCACGCAGGTATTGGCTGAGGCAGTGGCGCGGCAATACCCTTCTATTAAGAGCTTCGTAGGGCAATGTACCACTGATGCCCATAAACGGATTCGGTTTGTGTGGAGTGATTATGGCTTGGACGCTATTATGGAAGAAAGGTTAAACTATTCGTTCATAGAGGCTGAAGACAAGGAAGGGGTTTATTACAAGGTTTATCGGCGCAAAGATAGCGAAGGTGTGCCGATAGATTGTAAAACGCTGGATACTGAACAGCTTTTGCAAAAAACCAGTGCGTTGCGACCTACATTCCAGACGGAGCCTACTCTTCGCACTTTTCGGATAGCGATTGCTTGTACCTCAGGATTTACTAACTTTTTTGGAGGTAAAGCACAGACATTGGCACAACTTGCCAATACCCTTAATAGGATTAACGAAGTGTATGGGCAACAGCTCTCGGTCGCCTTTCAATTAGTTTCGGACGCTACTACTATTTACGACACTTTGGATAGTGACCCTTTTAAAGGCATAAACTACGACAACTGGTCGAGTAATGAAGCTTTGAAACTTCAGCAGGCTTTAGATAAGGCTTATGGTAATGCCAATTATGATTTAGGGCAATTGTTTGACAATGCCAATAACGGAGGAAATGCAGGGTGTATAGGCTGTGTGTGCAACAACGTGAGTAAAGGACAGGGATTTTCGTCTTATCCGTTGAATGTACTTAGGCAGAGAGACGATTTTGACATAGACGTAGTAGCGCACGAGGTGGGACACCAGTTGGGGGCAAGACATACTTTTTCACACAAAAGGGAGATTTCGGGCTCTCAAATGGAGCCAGGCAGTGGGTCTACCATTATGGGGTATGCGGGTGTTACGCGTAATTATGACGTACAACGCCGTTCTGACCCCTATTTTCATCATAGGAGTGTGTATGATATTATGATATGATGACTGTGATACGGAGACTTTCGGGCGTTACTGAGCAAGCTACAGCGAATGCGGTACCCGATATTCCCGATCTAAAAAGCTATACAATCCCTTACGGGACGGCTTACCTATTGGAAGGTAGTGCTACTGACCCCGATGGAGATGCGTTGTTGTACACTTGGGAAGAATCGGATAACTATACAGGAGTAGGGAATTACTCGTTTTCACCTAATAGTAGGTCAGGAGCTACAGCGCGTTCGTTGTTGCCTTCGGCTACTACTTATCGCTATATACCCCGCTTGGAGCGCATAGTGCAGGGACAACTCACCCAGCAGAACCCCAAAATTGACGACGCTTGGGAAACGGTACTGAACTTAGGGCGCACCTTGCATTGGACGTTAATGGTTATTGACCGTCCAGTGGGAAGTTATGCAATGGGTAATACTGCTTATAAGACTATTGATGTGGTAGTGAGTGGTGAGGCGGGTCCGTTTAAAGTGAGTTCGCACACTGAGCCAAGTACCTGGTACGTAGGACAAAAAGTAAACTTGCAGTGGGACGTAGCTAATACGAACAAAGCGCCTGTGAGTGCCGAAAAAGTGAAGATACTCTTTTCGACTGACGGAGGGCGTACCTTTGCTCATACCATAGCTACGGGCTTGCCTAATAATGGGAAAGCCGAAGTAGCCGTTCCTGATGCTATTAAAACTGAGCGAGGAAGGTTTATGGTGAAAGCCGAAGAGAACATCTTTTTGGCAGTGAATGCAGGTGTCATCAGCGTAAAAGACGACGACGATGTGGATAATGATGGGATACCCTCACGAATGGATAATTGCCCCAATATATATAATCCAGACCAAGCCGATGCTGATAATGACGGTGTAGGCGACGTTTGTGATGCTGATATGGACGGCGATGGGATTTTGAATGCTTTTGATAACTGCCCTACCGTATCAAACACTACGCAACAAGATAGAGATAGCGATGGAAAGGGAGATGCTTGCGATGATGATATAGACGGCGATGGCTACCCGAATGAACAAGACAATTGCCCATATGTATACAATCCAGACCAATCCGATTTAGACGATGACGGCATAGGTGACGCTTGTGATGGCGATATAGATGGCGACGGAATTGCTAATGCACAAGACCCACAGGTGGATTATGTGCTTATTTCGAACGCTTTTACTCCTAATGGTGACGGAGTGAACGATACTTATGTGATAGCACGTGCTGAGCGTTACCCTAATAATACCCTGCATATATTCAATACCTTAGGGCAATTAGTTTACTCGGCTCACGGGTATAAGAACCAGTGGGACGGTAAGAAACAAGACGGTACTTTGGTGGCTCGAGGTTCGTATGTAGTTATTTTTAGCATTGACGGCAGTGAAAAGAACAAGAAACAGCTTTGGATTTACATCAATTATTAAGAAGAAAAAAATACAGAAACCTATGAAAAAGATATTATTAAGTATGTTGATGATAGGCACAGGTGCTTTGTACGCACAAGCTACTGACCCTACTTACATTTTTTATCATCAACACGAAAACCTCATAAACCCAGCAGCAGTGGGTATGGAGTTTGGACATACCATTTCGGTGGATATACGCAACCAATGGCGAGGAATGACCGAAGCCCCACAAAACCAAACGCTCTTTACTACCCACCGTTTGAGTGACCGCGTGGGATTAGGTTTTTCATTAGCAAATAACAAGGTGTTTATACAGAAACAAGCCGGTATTTATGCTGATTTCTCGTATGCGATACCCATTTCATACAACTCTCGATTGATAGGGGGAATTAAGTTTGGGGGCGATTTTTACAATATAGACGGCAGTGATATGTCGTACTACAACAGTTTGTATAACCAGTACTACCCCAATGGCACGCGTATGCACCCTACGTATTATTACGACCCCTATTTACAGACTATTTCAGGAAAGTTCCAGACAAACTTTGGGGCAGGGCTGTATTATGACCACCCTAACTTTTACATAGGTTTTTCTATCCCGAATATGCTTGCTACCGACAGGGTACGAATGGATAATGACCAGATGACTTCATTAGCCGAAACGATGTACTTCTATACTATAATGGGTTATTATTGGCGACTTACTCCTGATTTCACGATAAAACCACGTATGCAAATGCGTTTAGCAAAAGGAGAATATCCCTCGACTGATATTACAGTAGCTGGAAACTTTGTAGAACGTGCAGAACTGGGAATCACCTATCGTACAGATAAAGCCGTAAATGCTTATGTGTTATTTGAAATTCCTAATTACTATGTATCTATAGGCTATGGTTTTGAAAGTTACTTCCAAACCCATATGAATTTGCAATCGCGCAACTCACACGAGTTTTTGGTACAGTTTAAATGGTAAGAGAAGCAATAAAAGCAAAGTAAGGGCTAATGGTTACTTGGAACTTAAATATTTACATCTTTTTTCTTGTTGATTATTAATTTATTTATTATTTTTACCCCATAAAAACAAACTTATATAAAAATAAAGTTCTTTTTATAAGGTATTTATTAGAAGGATATAATAAATAAAATATATGGATTTAGCAATTAAAAGTGTTTTATCAAGCAACAAGAGTAGTAAATACGTTGCTTATTGGAAGAAGTGTAAGTATTTGGCTTATGCTTTCTTCTTGTTGTTATTTTTTCTTGCAGAGAGTGCACAGGCACAGAGCTATTGGAAAAAGAGTAGCAATAAGGCACGGCGTTTGGCTGTAAAAGAAGCCTCTTCAGAGCCCAACCACCAGTATTTTCGATTGGACAAAGTAGCTTTTGAGAGAGCTTTAGGAGCTACTACTAACAGTGGAGTATCGGCAAGAAGTAATGCAACGGTACAGATACCCAATGCCGATGGCAGTATGGAGACCTATCGCATCACTCCTACTCAAGTGCTTTCTCAGTCGGTTGCCAAAGAGCACCCTACTATTAAAACCTATGTAGGGCAATCGGTTTCGAACCCTAAGAAACAGATTAGCTTTGTATGGAGTGATTTTGGGCTCAGTGGCATAGTAATGGAAGATTTTAGTTACTCGTTCATTGATGCTGAAGACAATAATGGTGAGTTTTACAAAGTGTATTACCGCAAAGACAGTAGGGGAGAGGTGAAACCTTGTAGTACCCCTCATAGTCCTCGTTTAACAGGTGCAGAAGAAGCTGTTGAGTCACATCAGGGGCATCATCGTCCTACGTATCAAACCCAGAAGAGAGTGTATACTGTGCGTCTTGCGATAGCTTGTACATCTGCTTTTACCGAAGCAGCAGGAGGCACTAAGAGTCAGACTCTTGCTTTTATAACAGGAACTGTAAATCGCATTAATATGATTTACGGGGCACAGATGTCGGTTAAGTTTGAATTAGTGAGTGGGGATAATCTTATTTATGATGACCCTGCGACCGACCCTACTAAAGATTTTAATTATAGTAAATGGGACTACCCTGGTTATGAATCAGTGAAATTACAAGGTCTTATTAATACTACAATAGGGGTCAATAATTACGATATAGGACACTTGTTCCACAAAGGAGGTAATTCAGGAAATGCAGGGCAAATTCGCGGTATTCTATATTCTTTTTGGAAAGCGCGAGCTTATTCATTCTATTCATTTACAGGAGATAGAGATCGTTTTGATGTGGACGTAGTAGCACACGAGATAGGTCATCAAGTAGGAGCGTATCACACACTTTCATATTACTCAGAAAAAGAAAGTGACCCTGCGTGGAGTAATATTTATCAAATGGAGCCTGGTAGTGCTTCAACCATTATGGGATATGCAGGGGTTACTTATGCCAATCCTTCTGTTGATGTACAACCTCACTCAGACCCTTATTTCCATCACCGTTCTGTTTGGCAAATTACTCGTACATTAAACCAAAGTACCGCTACCTATACAGCTCACGATAATTCACGCCCTAATTTTAATGGTGATGAGTTTAAGGATTATACGATTCCTAAAGGAACTGCTTTTGTATTATCGGGAGTAGCTACTGATACTGCTACTGACAAGTTACTTTATACTTGGGAACAAGCTGATGATTTTAAAGGCTCGTGGTCGCCTTATAGATTTTCAGGAACACATACTACAGGACCTGTAGCACGTTCTATAGCTCCTTCAGAAAACTCAGTAAGGTATATTCCTCGTTTATCAACTATTGTATCTGGTAATATTACTGCTACTGATAACTGGGAAACCGTTCCTACTGTAGGACGTGAAATGCACTGGAGTCTTGTAGTTACTGACCGTCCTTTTATAGCCAATCAAACGGGTAATACTGCTTATAAAACCATTACTGTAACGGTAGAGGAGAATGCAGGACCATTTAAGGTTACTTCACAAGAACAATCTAGCACTTGGACAGTAGGACAAACCGCTACCATCACTTGGGACGTAGCAAATACTAATATAGCCCCAGTCAATACTGATAAAGTAGATATTCTCTTCTCAACAGATGGAGGGAGCTCTTTTTTACATACTTTAGCAACTGCTATTCCTAATACAGGAAGTGCTGTAGTTACCGCTACCCAAAGTATAACGACTTCACAAGGACGTTTTATGATAAAGGCTAATGGGAATATCTTTTTGGCAGTGAATAAAGGAACTATTACAGTAAATGAATCCGGGGTTACGCCACCTACACCCCCTACGCCTACCTTGCCTGATGGGCCTATACTTATCTCCAATGCTTTTACTCCTAATGGTGATGGCATAAACGATACTTACGTAATAGCACGGGCAGAGAACTACCCTAATAATACGTTACAAGTGTTTAATACTTTAGGACAGTTAATATACCAAACCAAAGGTTATAAGAACCAATGGGACGGTAAGATGGCTAATGGCACTTTAGTTCCTCAAGGCTCTTATATTGCTATTTTCAGTCCTGACGGCTCTGACCAGAAGAAACAACAAACTTGGATTTATATCAATTATTAGAAGAAATTATTATCAGAATGAAAAGAAGATTACTTATTAGTGCCTTTTTGTTTATCGCAGGAGCACTACAAGCACAAACTATAGACCCTATCTATATATTCTATCAACAGCACCAAAACTTGGTAAACCCAGCGGTAGTGGGTATGGAAAAAGGGCACACCATTTCAGCAGACATTCGCAACCAGTGGTGCGGAATGAATGAAGCGCCTCAAACCCAAACCTTCCTTACCACTCACAGGGTAACCGACCGTATAGGTTTAGGACTTTCAGTGACTAATAATAAAGTATTTATTCAGAAGCAAACGGGGATTTTTGGAGATTTCTCTTATAGAGTGCCTATAAATGAAAAGTCTAATATAGTAGGAGGAATTAAGTTTGGTGGAGAGTTTTTTAATATTGATATAAGCCAAATACGCACATACAATCATTTGTACAACACGGGACAGAATGCTACTCGCTACGACCCCTATTTGCAAGATATTTCAGGAAAGTTTCAGTTCAATTTTGGAGCTGGAGTTTATTATGAATTACCTAACTTTTATGTAGGATTGTCTATCCCTAATATGCTTGCCTCTGACAAAGTAGGTATGGAAAACGATGTGATGACTTCCGTTGCCGAGAATATGTTGTATTATGGTATAGCAGGTTATCATTGGAAAATCTCTTCTGAGTTTACTTTAAAACCAAGCCTGCAAGTACGTCTTGCTAAAGGACAAGATACCTCTACAAACTTCACCGTAGCTGCCAGCTATTTAGATCGTGCTGAGTTAGGACTTACTTATCGCACAGATAAGGCTTTTAGTTCTTATGTGCTTTTCAATATCCCGAACTATCATCTATCGGTAGGCTATGGTTTTGAAACCTACTTTCAAACACATCTCAATCTGCAATCGCGTAACTCTCACGAGTTCTTAGTGCAAGTGAAGTGGTAGTATTTTTGTATAAACGAATATAAAGCGGTCTGTTTGTTTCATACAAACGGGCCGCTTTATTGTTATTAGTTATTTCACTGTATATTGGAGCATAGTATACTGTGCCACCCGAAAAGCACCTAAAGGATTTTCGCGATAATTGTCTTTGTTTATGATATTGCCTATAGGACGTGTAGGAATAGTAAAAGGGCTCTGTCCTTCTGATAGCCTGATAAGCATCTGTACAAACTCTTTGTATTGTGGATTAATACGATAAAGAGTAATGCCAACAATATCTCCTTTATTGAGTTTATCATCGCTGAGTCCTGCCATTGCAAAGAAAAACTTATGGTCAGCTATGTAGTTATCATCTAAAGTGCCGTAAGTAATTTTTTTGCTACTACTTTGTGTCAGCCTTACTAAATAAGCATTAGCAACCCCATCATTGATACCGTCAAAATAGAAGCGCAATTCTGTTCGGTCTCCTAAAAAGCCTCCGTTTTCTTTCTGTATAATTCTATCAGAAGGGATTATGGGAGCTTCAAGCATTTTACTCTTAGCTGTATAGGTTTGTCCATTGAGTTCTACAATCAGTTCGTAGTCTTTACCTAATTCAGGAGCAATACCTGTGGGAAATACATAGCGACTACCGCCTTTTAATGTAGTTACGTTATCAGTGGTAATGGTAGAAGTGCCGTCCCATAACGAGAGTTGGTACTCTTGCTTCTGAGTTTGAGTATATGCTTTGATTTTTACAATAGCATTATCAATAGCAGCTGAAGGTGTATCTCCAAAATAGGCTTCCGTATAGCTGATATCTACTACAGGATAGGCTTTAGCCTCTCCTTTCTTCCAATCGAGTGAAGCATCAATCACTAACTTCTGAGGTGCGGTGTCCAATTTTAAATCTATTACCTCTTCACAAGAAGTTAAACCTAAAGCACTGAGGAGTATAATATAAATATTTTTCATTTTGATAGTAATTAGTTGTTAAGAATTAGAAACTGAAATTATAAGTTACACTAGGTATAATACCAAAAATAGAAAGTTTCACTGCTTCATTGCGCTTTGTATCTTCGTTCTCGCGGAAAGAAACACTCACAGCATTCTTGCGATTGTACACGTTGTAAATGCCAAATGTCCATTCGCTTTTCCAACGTCTATTGGGGCGTTGTGGTGTATAGGTAGCCGAAAGGTCTAAACGGTGATAGGTAGGTAAGCGGTATTCGTTGCGCTTGCTGTAGTCAGGAACACTCATTCCTAAGTAATTATAACGACCTACAGGATAATTAGTAGGTAAGCCCGATTGTAAGTTAAACACCGCTCCAAAAGTCCATTTAGGTGATAACTCGTAGGTAGCTGTAATCGAAATATCGTGAGGTTTGTCGTAAGCGGCGCTATACCAATCACCGTAGTTGATACCTATTTCTTCAGGAGTGCGTCCTTTGGTTTGCATTTCCGATTTTGAGAGCGTGTAGGCTATCCACCCTGTAAGTTTACCGGTGTTCTTGCGCAATAACAGTTCTAAACCATAGGCTCTGTTCTCCCCCGAAAGTAGCACTTGTTCAATAGCTTCATTAGCAATGAGATTAGCACCATCTATGTAATCTAAGCGGTTTTGCACTTTCTTGTAGTAAGTTTCTACCTCTATACTGTACTTGTCGTCCGAGAAATTAGAGGCATATCCCAGTGCCACTTGGTCAGCAATTTGTGGTTTGATAAACTCATCGCTCGGTGCCCACACGTTCAAAGGCGAAGGCGAAGCCGTATTAGAAATCAAATGTACGTATTGAGCTGTACGTGCATAGCTCGCTTTTACTGATTTATTATCGTTGAAAGCATAGCTCATTGTAAAGCGCGGTTCAAAGTTAGAATACAAGTCAATAATCTTGCTATATCCGTAGTACTTTGTTCCAATAGGACTCGCTTTCAAATATATTTGCCTATTGGTGTTAAATATTACAGGATTGTCGTTTCTGTATACATTTATAGTGCGCTTCCCTAACTGATAGAAAGAGCTCAATCTCAGCCCATATGATACTGTAAGCGCTTCCCCTAATTTCTGCTCAGCATCTATGTAAAAGGACGTTTCAGCAGCATATTTATGGTCAAGTATCTTTTCTTGTATAGTAGAAGCAGGTGTTTTAGGAAGTATTTTTCCGGGTTTGAAGATGTAGTATAAACCTTGAAATCCGTAAGTGAGTTTGAATTTTTCTGAAAGATAATTCTTAAAGTCGTATTTTAGGTTGAAATTCTCAATTCCTGATGTCCATACCATATCCACAAAGCTAAAGTCAAATTTATAGTCGTAATTGCTGTAAATAGCCGAGAGATTTGAGAAGAGTTTCTCGGTAAATAAGTGATTCCAACGCAAATTCACTAAAGCATTACCATAGGCATTAGTAAGGTTGTCGCTCAGTTTAAAAAAGTCCCTACCAAAGTAACCTGAAAGATACAGTGCATTGTTTTGGTTCAGTTGGTAAGAGAGTTTAGTATTGAGGTCATAAAAGTACATCGAATTTTCATTGTCGCTCAGCTTTAAAAACAAATGAGCATACGAAGCGCGCCCACCTACTAAGAAAGATGCTTTGTCTTTCACAATAGGTCCTTCCGCCAATAACCGTGAAGAGAGCACTCCAATACCCCCTGTAGCCCCAAACTTGTTCTTGTTACCCTCCTTTTGATAAATGTCTAACACCGAAGCAATACGTCCGCCATAGCGTGCCGGAATTCCTCCTTTGTAAAGCTTCATATCACGTATGGCATCAGCGTTGAAGACACTCAAAAAACCAAAGAGATGCGATGCGTTGAAAATAGTAGCTTCATCAAGAAGCACTAAATTCTGGTCGGCAGCACCCCCACGCACATTAAATCCTGAGGAGGCTTCACCTGCGTTGCTCACACCAGGCATTTGCATCAGTGTTTTAATGATGTCTACCTCACCTACTAGCACAGGCAACTTCTTCACAGTTGCGATAGGAATAGAAGCTACACTCATTTCAGGCTTGCGTACTGCTGTTTTCTGGGTGGTAGTATTTGCTGTTACATCCACTCCTGTAAGCTGAATAGCCTCTGGTTTTAGTTTGTAATCCTTACGGATATTCTTGTTCAGTACAATAGTTTCTTCGTGCGTACCAAAGCCTATATACTCAATCGAAATAGTATATCTGCCTTCGGGTAGTGTAATAGAATAAAACCCGTACTCATTGGTAGAGGTGCCTGTGTGCAGTTCCTTGATGATAAAGTTTACCCCTAAAAGCTTTTCACCATTAGAAGCATCGGCAATTGAACCGCTCAAGGTGTATTTATGTTGTGCAAATACCGAAGTCGTAACTACTAAAAATAATAGTAGCAAACACTTTCTTTTCATATGTTACTGATTTTATTTTTCTGGGCAAAAATATAAGACAAGAGCTTTGTAGCACTTATCTATTTCTTGTAAAAAGTTATCAATTTTACGTTTTTCTGAGTGCAAAGGTATAACAATATTACGGATTACACAAAAAAATAAACAAGCATTAGTATAAAAACGACTAATGCTTGTTTGTTTTCTACAATCTTACAAATCTGCTTATTTGCTCATTTATTAATATGAATCAAGAGTTGAAAAATAATTATCACTGATATACAGCGCATTGCTTCCTTTGTATTACATCTCCCCCCTTGAGGGGGGCTGGGGGGATGTTTATAATCAAATAGTTAATTTAATTCTTGATTGGCATTACTAACTGTTCGTATAGCCCACACTATCTGCACATCTCACACCTCCGAACCTCTACGAGAACTCTGAGCAATCTTATTTTCTATTCACTCATCTACTATAAAAAATTCAGTAATTAGTTAAAAAACTAACTGCAGACTGCTTTTTCTCATTTACTAATTTTCTAATTTCCAAATTTGCTAATTAATAGATATATCAGCAATATAAGCAGATTAACTCCTCCCAAAACGTCTTCTTTATGCTTTATTGTAAGAAAATCAGAAGTTACTTGGTTCATTCCGTACTGCTGAAAGGCTAAAAGTGAAGTTTCGTAAGATAAGGGTATGATAAAAAACTCTCCCAATACAAATACAGCCATTGAAAGTATAAGCAATAGTAAGTTTTTCCGATTTCTTTGGCATAAGTAAATTGCAATATTGCCTATAAAGAACAACCACATTCCTATTGTCATTCCTATTTGAACCATCGCATCTATAAATCGGCGTTGCCACAAGAAGAATGAAGCGTCTTGCGGTGTAGAAAGCATATTCATCGCTATAAAAGCCGAAATATTGCCTATTAATAAACTAAGACCCAAAATAGTAATAATTTGGGCTACTCGCTGAAGAAGATTCTTGCTTTTCATCTGTTATTCCGTTTTTTAATATGAATCAAGAGTTGAAGAATAATGATACTTAATTTACAGTACATTGTCACTTTTACGTCACATCTCCCCCTTTGGAGGGGGCTAGGGGGGAGGTTTATAATCAATCCAACCTTTGATTCACTTTTTTAATTTCTAAAATGCAAAATAACACAGAAGTAGCGAGACAGAAATTAACTTGAGGTAATAAATTACATATGGGCGATTCTTCTTCTAATCCGGCTCAATGATTGCGGAGTAACCCCCACAAACGAGGCTATATATTTCTGAGCTACACGCTGCTCCATACCTCTGTACAGTTTCATAAATTTTAAGTAGCGTTCTTGCGGACTATCGCTAAGTCCCGAAATAATATGTTGTATCGCTTTGATGAAAGTCTCTTCGAGTAGTAGCCTGCCAAACCGTTCGCCTTCTTTTATTTCTTTGTAAAACCGTTGCAGATTATCGTAAGAAATCATTTGCAAAACACTATCTTCAACAGCAGTAATTGTTTTCTGTGAAGGTGTTTTAGTTATAAAACTCTCAAAGTCGCAAACAAAAGTGTCTTCCTCGTTAAAGTGTATGGTAAGTTCTTTCCCGTCATAGTTGATAAACTGCCTTAATAGTCCTTTCTTTACATAACAGAAATGCCTACAGACCTTACCTTCTTCCAGTAGTACCTCTCCTTTGGTGAGATACAAAGGCTCAAAAAGCTCTTCTACAAGAGCACACTCTTTCCCTGAAAGAGTTATATACTCCCTTATTTTGTTTAAAAGTAATTCGTGATTCATCTTCTATACAAAAAAAGTCAGCAATTAGCCTTACACTAACTGCTGACTCTTGTTTAACAATCTTAATATTTAGCTTATGTTTACATTTAATAATTTCCAAATTAATTGTCTGTGCGACTCGCACTATTTACCTTTTCCTCCTATTGAAGGGTCTTTCATTCCCTCTTCAATCATAGTGTAGAATTGGTCGAGCTTAGGCAATACCACAATGCGTGTACGACGGTTTAGGGCACGTCCGTTAGCATCGCCATTGCTTGCCAAAGGCACGTAATAGCTACGTCCGGCAGCAGTCATACGTTCAGGAGCAATACCAAAATCTTTTTGCAATACACGTACAATCTCAGTAGCGCGCATTACGCTCAAATCCCAGTTATCGCGGATACAACCTGTTTTGATGTTCACATTATCAGTGTGTCCTTCCACCATAAACTCAAAGTCAGGTTTGTTTTTAACCACTTTCGCTACCTTTTCAAGTACACTCTTCGCGTTTTTAGAAATAGTGTAGCTACCACTGCTAAAGAGCATCTTATCAGAGATATTGATAAATACAACCCCTTTTTCTACTTTAATGTCTACATCTTGGTCGTCTAAGTTACCCAATACCCCTTTCAGACTTTGTACTAAAGCGAGGTTTACAGAGTCACGACGAGTAACTGCATCACGCAAGTTCTTGATAGTAAGATCTTTTTCACGCAAGCTTTCCAATGATTTTTCAAGGTTCTCAGCCCCTTTTTGGGTAAGCGTAGTAAGGTTACCCATATTGTTGATCAGTTGCTGATTGTTTTCTTTGAGCAAGTCGTTCTGATTTTTCATACTCTCCAACTTGTAAGCCAAGTTGTTCTTTTCGTCTAAACACATATTGAGTTTCACCGTAGCAGTGTTTAGCAAATCCTCAGTCTGTTTGTTTCTCGCTTCTAATTCAGCATACTTCTTTTTGGATACGCACGATGTGGTGAGTAATCCCAACACCGACATTGCGATAATAAATTTTTTCATACAGTTTATGTTTTAAAATTAATCAATAGGCAAATGTACGCCTTTTTTTATTATTGTGCAATAAAAATGCCAACTTTTCTTATTATTTGGTTTTTGTCTTCTCTTTAACCTTGTCTTTTCCCGCCTTGCTCTCCTTTTTAAGCGACGGATTGGCAAGGAGCATTTCCTCCTCGTCTATCTCCTCTGGCGTCTTCATTCCCTTTATTTCTTTGGGTTTTATTTTCTTCTCTGCATCACTGTAAATCTCTTCTTTACTCCTGATGCGCTCATCACCTCGCCAAACAAATTCCTTAAACTTGCGGTCGTTCACGTGCAATTTGTCATCTGGGTATAAATTCCCCGATGGTTGTGTAATAAACACCGTTTGTTGTATTTGTTGGTCTTTGTTCAAGTACAGCTTGATATGGCTACAAGTCAGTTTGTTAATGCCCACCAGCTCTTTAGCGTCGTTATACACATAGTAAATCGATTCCGTATTCTGCAAAAAGTCTATTTGGCGCAAAACATTTTTCTTGAATTTACCATACAAAAACTTACCTTTCACTTGGTTATAGCCATCGCCCAAACTGTCTTTCTCTACCACTAATGCATTGTTAAACACTTTCAAAGAGTCTAATTGCTCGGTTTTCGTATTGGCAATCAGGTGAATATTGTCTCCCGTCATTTGGCTTTCTCCCGTCCACGCCACAGGTTTGCCCACCATTTGCGTCAGTCCATTAGCCTCGCTCGAGTGAATAGAATCGCACTTAGCTTGCATATCACTCTTGAAGATACGCGCATCAGGGTAAGCGCGAATCACACGGTGTTGCGGTTTGCCCGTAACCAAAATGCGCTTGCCGTGCATATACATCGAGTCCTTCTCTACTAATGTGATTACCACCGCTTTCTTAGTGATAAACATCGAATCTTTTGCCTTGTGAATTTCGCCGTAATGCCCGCGTACAAAGGTCTTGTTTACTGTGTCCGAAATGAAGATATTGTTAGAGCCCGAAGAAAACTGCCGGCGCTTGTCAAAATACAAACTGTCGCCCACCAGCGTTTTCAAGTCGTATTCTATCTTGGCGTGCTTCATAAAATAACCCAATTCTCGGCGCGTATCGTAAAAACCACGCTCACAATACACCTTGTAATCAGTGCCCACAATGGTAGTTTTACCGTAAAAATAAGCGTTCCCCGAATTGTGATAATAGTCCAACACCTGCGAATTAACCGTAAAATCTCTATTGACAATCTTTACCGAATTGGTAAATTGGTTCTTCTTGGTCGTTACATAATACTTTCCCGTCTTGCTCGTAAGCTCATTCTCAGGGTCAGTGATCTTCCCAAAATTGTTGTAATAAGCCTCCTGAGAGTTCCGGTCAAAGAAGAGCTCTTGGGTTTCGAGCGTCATATTGCCGTTGCGTAATAGCACGTTTTCCTTGGCTACGGCAGTTTTCGTATTTCCTTTATACGATACATATTGACTGTTCATCTGTAGCGTATCGCCTTGCTGTAGCACCACATTGCCGTGCGCAATCACCTCGTTTTTCTCCTCGTAGAGCACCGCCAAATCACACCACACGTCCAACCCTTGGTGTCTAAACTGCACTCGTTGCCCGTCCGATTTAAAGATCGTCGCCCCAGGGTATTTCTCATTGTCAATGGTAAATTCCCCCCCATAGATAATTTCAATACGACGAGTTTTCCCTTTGTCATCCTGACCCCAAAGCTCAGAGCATAAGCTTAATAAACAAGTGAATAATATATAGTAATACGTTTTTTTCATTCAGATTTATTCCAACGATGGTGCAAAGATACGAAAATAATCATAAATGCCAACACATCCACCCCAAACACATCAATATTTATACCATTCACCTCTAGCATAGCATTACAACAGCTTCAATTTAACATTATCTTTCCGTCCCTACACTTCCCCCTCTCACCTTTTCTGTCACTACAGTTCCCCCTCTCCGAGGGGCTAGGGGGAGGTTACTACATATTTGCCCATTTGCCAATTCTCACATTTCTAAATTTTCTAATTAGCCTTTCCGTCACTACAGTTCCCCCTCTCCGAGGGGGTCAGGGGGAGGTTTTCACCTTTTTTTTCATCCCTTTTTCCGTCGCATTTCCCCCTTTGAAGGGGGAAGGGGGGATGTTTTCTTCGTCCTTCGTCTCTCATCATTCGTCATTTATCCCTTCTCATTATCTACCTGCCCGTCGTGCTACGACCCCTTTCTTTCGTATCGAAACCTCATTATTGGCATTTTTAGTATTATTGTATTACAGTATTAATCAATTACTTATATGCCCTTTGTATAACAATCGTCCAAGATTCGTATAAGCTTCCTATAAGCTTTGTATAAGCTAACCATATCCATTTTACCTCTTACCTTTTGTCTTTTACCTCAAAACCCTCTTCCGAAATACTTCTTTTACTTCCGGAAAGTCTAACGCACGACCTGATTTTATCCAACCTATCCCAAAAATCTCAAATAATTCATATCATTAACCACTAACCATTAATCATTCATCATTAATTTAAATTTGGTAGTTGAGTATTAAATTCGTATCTTTGCACTCTATTTTAGCACACAGCAAGTTAATGAACAATAGCACCCCCTATCATATTCCCGTACTTTTAACACAAAGCGTCGATGGACTGAATATCAATGAAAACGGTACCTATGTCGATGTTACCTTTGGTGGTGGTGGGCATTCACGCGAAATCTTAAAGCGTCTCGGTAAAAACGGACGACTCTATGCGTTCGACCAAGATGCCGATGCCCTTAACAATACCATCAACGATGAACGTTTTACCCTTATTCAGCAGAATTTTAAATATCTACGCCAGTATTTGCGCTTTTACGGGGTCACACAAGTAGACGGGGTTCTGGGTGATTTTGGCGTTTCCTCTCACCAGTTCGATGTAGCTCAGCGCGGTTTCTCTACCCGTTTTGAAGGTACACTCGATATGCGTATGAACCAGCAAGCCCCTCTTTCAGCCCAAGAAGTAGTTAATGAGTATGGCGAAGTAGAACTTACCCATATCTTTTTCCAATATGGCGAACTGAAAAATGCCAAAGCCATCGCTCGTGCTATTATCAGCTACCGAGAGCAGAAACCAATACGTGTAGGCAGTGAACTACAAGAGGCAGTAAAAGCATTACTACCTAAATTTAAGGAAAATAAAGTGTTGGCGCAAATCTATCAAGCCATTCGCATAGAAGTAAACGCCGAAATAGAAGCTTTGGAATCATTTTTGCTACAACTCCCTGCGGTAGTCAAACCTCACGGACGTATTAGCCTCATTAGCTACCATTCTCTCGAAGACCGCTGTGTGAAGCGCTTCATCCGCGACGGACAGTTAGAAGGAGCACCCCAAAAAGATTGGTATGGCAATGTGTCACTACCCTTTAAAAAAGTAGGCGGTCTCATTACTCCCACCGATGACGAAATAGCACAAAACAGTCGAGCACGCAGTGCCAAGCTCCGCATCGCCGAACGACTTTTATAAAAGAATTAATAGAACAAAGATAAAAACCCCCTTTAGGATTGCCCCTCCCTTTCGGGGAGGGGAACGGGGAGAGGATAATATGGGAAAAGCCACTGATGAAATAAAGAATATACTCCGAGGAAAGTTTCTCGTAGAAGGTAAAGAAGCTACCCGAAATTGGTTCTTTATAAGCTTCCTTTTTGCTTTGGGAGTTATAATGATAGCCAGTTCACATATGGTAGACCGTAAAGTACACCAAATAGCTAAGCTCAACGACGAAGTAAACGAACTCAAAAGTGAATTCGTTGATGTGCGTTCGCGCTTGCAGAGAGTCCGCTTGGAGTCTACCCTCTTAGAACAATTAGAAAGTAAAGGGCTCAAACAACCCGAAAAACCACCACAAAAGATAAAGGCAATCGTAGAAGAGTAACCTTTCAGATAATAGATAATACAAGTAGAAAGAAGCATTGGAAAAAAACGACAAAAAGATAACGTCACGCACTTATTTAGTAGCCATTATGATGCTACTGATGATAGGTGTTATTGCGGTAAAGCTCATAAAAATACAAATCGATGGTGATGAGTATCGCGCCAAGGTAGACGAAACTACCTTGCGTGAAGCTGATATTATCCCCAGTCAAGGTAATTTGTATTCCGATGATGGAAGCTTGCTCGCCACTTCCGTAACTCGGTATGATATCCGTTGGGACGGTATTGCGCCTTCCAGAGCTAATTTCAATAAGTATGTAAAACCCCTCAGCGATTCACTTTCGCGTATGTTTGGCAAACCTAGTAGCTATTATTTAAATCTCTTTAAAAAAGAACGTAGCCTCAAGAACCGCTATATGCTCGTAGCTACTAATCTCGGCTATAGCGAATATTCTCGTATCAAAAAGTTCCCACTATTCAATAAAGGTCCTTATAAGGGCGGTATTATCGTCGAACGGAATATCAAGCGCGAATATCCTTTAGGAGGCATTGCGCACCGTAGTATCGGTTATGCCCGTACTGATGAAACAGGTTATACCACTCGTGTAGGCTTAGAAGGTGCATATGCCAGCTATCTGTTGGGTACTAAAGGGCGCCGTGTAGAACAGAAAATAGCACAAGGGCAATGGAAACTCGCCAGTGGGTTTAATATCATCGAACCTAAAGACGGTTTTGATGTAGTGTCTACCATTAATATCAATATCCAAGATATCGCTCACCACGCACTGCTCACCCAACTCAAGAAATACAAAGCACAGCACGGTTGTGTGATAGTAATGGAGGTGAATACAGGTGAAATTAAAGCGATTTCTAACTTAGAACTGAACCCTAAAACTGAAAACTATTCCGAGCGCTATAACTTTGCCATAGGCGAAGCACACGAACCCGGCTCAGTCTTCAAACTGATGACGGTAGTAGCAGCTATGGAAACACGTAATATCGATACTACTTATGTAGTCAATATTAAAGAAGGAAAACAACAGTATTACGATAAAACTTTTCAAGACTCCCAACATAGGTTCACAGGAACTATAAGCCTCAACAAAGCCTTTTCAGTCTCTTCTAATGTCGGAATGACCGAACTCGTCCATAGCCTATTTTCAAAATCTCCTTCTGATTTTACTACCAAACTTATCGAGATGAACCTCAATCAACCCTTAGGATTACCTATTTTAGGAGAAGGACTTCCTTATATCCCCACACCTCGCGACAAAATATGGAGTGGGGTAACTCTTGAATCAATGGCAATAGGCTATTCCGTAAAACTTACTCCTTTGCAAAGCTTAGCTTTTTATAATGCCATTGCTAACGGAGGTGTAATGGTAAAACCCCGAATGATAAAAGAAGTAAAAGAGTGGAATAAAACAGTAGAGAAGTTTAATGTTGAGATTATCAACAGTAAAGTATGTTCTAAACAAACTGCCGACCGCGCCAAAGGACTACTGGCTAATGTAGTAGAGCGATCATATGGTTCAGGGCATCGCCTTCATTCCCCCGATTTCTCAATGGCAGGCAAAACAGGAACAGCCCGTAAAAACTACGCCAGTGCCGATAAGAGTAAACTGAGTTATATTTCCTCTTTTGCAGGTTTTTTTCCTGTCGAAAATCCTAAATACTCTTGTATAGTGGTCATTCACGAACCCGATAAAAGTGTAGGTTTCTATGGTGCTGATGTGTCTGGGCCTGTATTTAAGAGTATAGCTCATAAAATTTATACCAATTCCCTATTGATGGATACTGTAGAAGACGTAGATAAAATATCAGCAAGTACTACTAAAAACTACGAAGATTATTATGCCAAAGCTTCAAAGTACAAAACCATTATGCCCGACCTTAGTGGTATGAATGTAATGGATGCTGTAGCCCTTTTAGAGAATATGGGTCTACGTGTAAAATTCTCAGGCGAAGGTAAGGTAAGTGCACAGTCAGTTGCCAAAGGCACTAAAGTGCCACGTAATATTGTAGTGGTATTACAATGTGGTAGATTAGACGATTAACATTGAATCACACAATTTGCCAAAGATTAAACTTTAAGTAAGTTATTAGGCTGTCAACTAACAACTATAAATAGATAATGAACTTAAAAAGCATACTTAACAACATTCCTGTTAAATCTTTCCTCAATGAGGAAGATAAACCTATTACTTCCGTTTGCTTTGATTCGCGCAAAGCAGAGGCGGGGAGCCTGTTTGTAGCCATTGCTGGCACTCTTTCCGATGGTCACGCATTTATTGATAAAGCCATTGCTCAAGGAGCTACAGCAGTGGTATGCGAAGCCTTGCCCGAAAGCATAGCGTCTCACGTGTGCTATGTACAGGTAGACAATAGCCATAGCGCCTTAGCACTCATAGCAGCCAATTTCTATGGTAATCCTTCCGAAAAGCTTATCTTAGTAGGGGTTACCGGTACCAATGGTAAAACTACCATTGCGACCTTACTCTACCAACTGTTTAGGAAAGCAGGTTACAAAGCTGGATTGCTCTCTACCGTAGCAGTATATGTAGACGACCAGCGTTATGAGGCGACCCACACAACCCCCGACCCGCTACAACTGAACCACTATCTTCAGCTTATGGTAGAACAAGGTGTGAAATACTGTTTTATGGAGGTTAGTTCGCACGGCATCGACCAACATCGCACGGAAGGTCTGCACTTCGCAGGGGGAGTCTTTACCAATCTCACTCGCGACCACCTCGATTATCACAAGACTTTTGCAGCCTATCGCGATGTAAAAAAACGCTTCTTCGACAGTTTACCTGCTACCGCTTTTGCCTTAGTAAATAACGATGATAAGAACGGGGCTTTTATGCTCCAAAATACGAAAGCTCAAAAGAAAACTTACGCCCTTAAAACTTACGCCGACTATAAGGCTTATATCCTCGAAAGCCGATTCGATGGCTTACAGTTGCGAATCAATCAGCACGAAGTATGGACAAAACTCATAGGTGAGTTCAATGCCTACAACCTTTTGGCAGTCTACGCTACCGCTACACTCTTAGGAATGGAAGACCTGCAAGCTCTTACGCTCATCAGTGCCATAGAGCCTGTAGCAGGTCGCTTTCAGTATGCAGTATCGGCTTCAGGAGTGATTACCATTGTAGATTATGCTCACACCCCCGATGCTTTGGAGAATGTACTCAAAACGATTAATAACATTCGCACTCACAACGAGACGCTCACTACAGTAGTGGGTTGTGGAGGTAATCGCGACAAGGGCAAACGCCCGATAATGGCTGATATAGCTACCACTCTCAGCGATAATGTGATTCTCACTTCCGATAATCCGCGCAATGAAGAGCCTGAGGTCATTCTTGCTGAAATGGAACAAGGCGTACAACCGCAACACTTCCATAAAGTGCAAACTATCACCGATAGGCGACAAGCCATACAATCTGTTTGTAAGAACGCTCAGAAAGGCGATATTATCCTCATTGCAGGTAAAGGTCACGAAACTTATCAAGAAATCAAAGGAGTAAAACACAATTTCGATGATTTTAAAATCGTACGAGAGTATTTAGAGATGTACAAGAAGTAATAAAGGAATTAAGATTAGGAATTTTAAGATAGTAGACACTTTGCCAAACTCTCAAACTTTGGCAAAGTTTTTTGTCTCTATCACTTTATTTTAATTCAGCTTATTACACAAAACAATTTGTATATTTTGTTTAATACTTATTAAAATAAAAAAGCCCCAACTTTGCTGGGGCTTTTTCGTGACCTCGACAGGATTCAAACCTGTAACCTTCTGAGCCGTAATCAGATGCGCTATTCAGTTGCGCCACGAGGCCATTATTGTTCTTGTTTTACGGGTGCAAAGGTACGACCTTTTTTCAAATCTGCAAACTTTTTAACAACTTTTTTATGAATTATTTTCTCATTACTTCACCTGTACACGCCAGCCAAAGGGGTCTTCAGCCTTGTTATACTGAATGTTAAGTATTGCTTGTTTAATTTTATCGGTGTATAATTCGGCTGGACGATTCACACTGTAATCTTTACCTTTGTAACCAAATCCTGAAATCGGACTAATCACTGCTGCAGTTCCACAACCAAAAGCTTCCTTCAATTCACCTTTTTCGGCAGCCTCAATAAGCTCTGTTACTCTCACTGGGCGTACTTCTGTTTTAATACCCATTTTTTCTGCTATTGTAATGATACTCTTGCGGGTTACCCCATCGAGGATACGCTCACTGGTAGGGCAAGTAACCAGCGTATCACCAAAACGGAACCATAAGTTCATCGTACCCGCTTCTTCTAAGAATTGGTGTGTAGCGTCATCTGTCCACATCACTTGTTGATATCCTTCGTTGGTCGCTTCTTGAGTAGGGAAAAACTGACCTGCATAGTTACCTGCTGCTTTAGCAAAACCAAAACCTCCATTAGCCGCACGGCTGTAATAGTCCGCAATTTTTACTTTCACATCGCCTTTGTAGTACGCTTGTACAGGGGCGGTAATGATGATAAAAAGATATTCTTTAGAAGGAGCTGCTTGTACTCCAGCAGAGGTAGCAATCATAAACGGACGCAAATAAAGTGCGTTACCAAAACCTGGTTTTATCCACTCACTATCAATATCTACAAGGGTGCGAAGTGCCTTATCAAACCATTCTTCAGGGAAAGGAGGCATTGCCAAACGCGTACAAGATTTATTGATGCGCTTGTAGTTTTCTTGCGGACGGAAAAGAAAAACGTGCCCGTTGTCGTCTTTATAGGCTTTCATCCCTTCAAAAACAGCTTGCCCGTAGTGGAATACACTTGCCGAAGGCTCAAGGGTAAGAGGAGCATAAGGTTTGATAGTAGGATTTTGCCACTGTCCATCTTTGTATTCACAAATAAACATATGGTCAGCAAAAGTTTTACCAAAACTCAGTTTTGAGAAGTCTACTTGGTTAATGCGACTCTCTTTAATTTTTTCAATTTTTAAATTCATATTGTTTTAGTTTTTTGTTTTAAGTCTCGTTGTCATTAGTGTGTTGTCATATTAATTCTTAAATTTTCGTCAAAGGTACGAATTATTTTTTAACTTTGTCGCGTAAAATACAAAAATCTTTATGCGTAATTTTCAATACGCTAACTATTAATCAATTACCTTTTACTTTTTACCTTTTACCTAAACTATGACTCACAAACTTATTCAAACCTCCGATGGTTCTACCAGCCTTTATATTCCTCAGTTGGACGAAACCTACCATTCGGTACACGGTGCGCTACAAGAAACCCAGCACGTGTTTATCAAAAACGGACTGCAGTTGTTTCACAACCAGCCTCTTGCTATCTTAGAAATAGGTTTTGGCACGGGACTCAACGCTTTGGTCACTTATAAGCAACACGAGGCACTTGGCTTAAATATACGCTACGAAACCGTAGAAGCCTACCCTCTTTCGTGGGAGGAAGCTTCACAAATGAACTTTTCGCAATTGCTGAACGATGCTACACTTACCCCTATCTTTGAACTAATGCACCGATGTATCTGGGACGAACCTGTGTCACTCTCTCCCTCTTTCACCTTCAAAAAACGGTTGCAACGCTTTGAAACTATCAGCGATGTAAACGCTTTTGACCTTATTTATTTCGACGCTTTTGGGGCGCAAGTACAACCCGAATTGTGGCAAGAAGCTATCTTTCAGCAGATGTACACCGCTCTCAAAACAGGTGGTTACTTGGTCACCTATGCCGCCAAAGGCTCTGTGCGCCGTGCAATGCAGGCTTCTGGCTTTACGGTAGAGCGATTGCCCGGTCCTCCTATGAAAAGGGAAATGCTACGGGCTCACAAGGGTTAAACCCCAAATGTCCGTTTTTTACATATAATGGAAACGGCAAATTATTGGTATACAGCGCACCCGTACCCAATCCTTGAGGCATTGGGTTCTTCAAAGTATACGTCCACTGAGCAATCGCATTGAGCCCTATATTGCTCTCCAAAGCTGAGGTAACCCACCACCCTATACCGCGCTCCTCAGCAAGGGCAATCCACTCCTCACTGCCTTTGTAGCCTCCTATGAGTGAAGGTTTTAAAATAATGTACTGCGGGGCGATATCCCTCAGCAGACGCTGTTTTTCTTCGCGTGTAAATACCCCTATCAGCTCCTCGTCGAGTGCTATAGGCAAGGGTGTTTGCTCACAGAGTTCTGCCATTGCCTCCCATTGTCCTGCACGTATAGGCTGCTCAATCGAGTGCAACTGCAAGGCAGCCAAACGCCCTAAATAGGTGAGTGCCTTATCTGCTGAAAAAGCCCCATTAGCATCTACCCGTATTTCTATATCATTTGCCGAAAATTCTTCGCGCAAAGCCTTCAATATGCGGTATTCTTCTTCAAAGTCAATCGCTCCTATCTTCATTTTGATACACCGAAAGCCCTGCGCTAATTTTTCTCTGATTTGCGCCTTCATAAAATCGGGCGTACCCATCCAGATGAGTCCATTGATAGGTATCGTATCTTTGCCTGCCGTAAAATCCGAAGGGAAAAGCTCATACCACTGCGGGGCTACTACCGACCTGAACGCTTGTTCCACCCCAAATTGTATAGACGGAAAGGCAGTGAGCTCTCGCAATAACGCCTCTTCGCCTAAGTGAAGGTGCTGTTCTACCCATTGTAATTTAGATTCGTAGTCAGGTACATCGTCAGCACTCAGCCCGCGAAAAAGGTTACATTCTCCTATACCCTTGCGCCCGTCTTTTTCTATTACTAAAAAGAAGGTTTCTTTTGAAGTTAGTACCCCACGAGAGGTTCCTGACGGACGTTTGAAATTGAGAATATGTTTAATCATAATAACAATTTATAAATTACCAATGACAAGCATCGCAAACTTTACCAAAGTTTCAAATTTTGGCAAAGTTAAATATCCTTATCTAACAATCACTTTTCTTGTATTTTTATCTATTTGAATGATTTCTACTACGCTATATTCATCAGGCAAGTATTTTTCCACCCTTTCCGCCCATTCTATAAAGCACCAATCGCCCGAATAGAGGTATTCTTCAAAACCAATCTCAAAAGCCTCTTCTTCTTTCTTGATACGGTAAAAATCAAAGTGATAAATACGGCAATCCGTTCCCTCATACGGATTTACGAGACTAAAAGTAGGGCTACTCACATTATCGGCACTGCCTAAAGCACGCACCAAAGCCTTGATGAGTGTTGTTTTGCCATATCCCATTCCCCCTCTGAAAATCACTACTTTCCAGTGCAATTGAGGGATAATTTTCTCAGCTATCGCATCGATATCCGCTAAAGTATAGGTAAATTCCATAAAGTTATCTTCTTTTTGAGGGCAAAGGTAGTAAATAAATGCGAATTACCTCCCTTGAATATTGAAAATTCTTCTTAAAGTTATATGCCAAAATCTTAAAAAATCAAAAATGAGCAACTAACTGAATTATTGTAATTAACCTTATTTTAATCATTGTATATCAATTACTTATATACCATTTGTATAACAATCGTCCAACATTCGTATAAGCTTCCTATAAGCTTTGTATAAGCTACCTATAACTATAGTAAGGTTCTATTTATTTTAAAAAATATTTCTTTTTTCTTTTTTCTTTTCTAAAACTTTCGTACCTTTGACCCGTAATTATTAATAACTAATTTTCAATCAAGAGTTGAAAAATAAATAGTCTCTGATTTACAGCATCATTGTTGCTTTTGCGTCACATCTCCCCCTCTTTGAGGGGGTAGGGGGAAGGTTTATAATCAGCAAGTTAATTCAACCCTTGATTTGTATTACTAATTCTCAATTGTTAATTATTCATTGAATATGATTTATATAGAACTCTTAATTGTGCTTCTCGCAATCTTTGTAGGAGCTAGGGTAGGAGGTATCGGGCTCGGTATCTTCGGTATGATAGGCTTGGGTATCTTGGTCTTTGTTTTTGGGCTCAAACCGGGTAACCCACCTATTGATGTAATGCTCATCATTGTAGCGGTCATTACAGCCGCAGCTACACTGCAAGCCGCAGGAGGCTTAGACTATTTGGTGAAAGTAGCCGAGAAAATCCTGCGCAAAAATCCCGCTATGATTACCTTCTTAGCGCCTGTAGTATGCTACTTCTTTACTTTGTTTTCAGGTACAGGACACATTGCCTATTCGCTTTTGCCCATCATTTCTGAAATTGCCACCGATAGCAAGGTGCGCCCTGAGCGCCCCCTTTCTATATCGGTAATCGCTTCGCAACAGGCTATTACTGCCAGCCCTATTTCGGCAGCAACCGCCGCTTTACTCTCAGCTGAGCTCTTAGGCAGTAAAGGTATTACGCTGGGCAATATCCTAATGGTGTGTATCCCCGCTACCCTTATAGGAGTAATTGTAGGGGCAATAGCCGTAAGCTTTATGGGTGTCCCTCTCGAAAAAGACCCTGAGTACCAACGCCGCCTGCGCGAAGGGCTCTTAGAAAAAGAAAGCCATACCGCTTCTCAAATGACGGGCAAGGACCTGCAAAGAGCTAAAATCTCAGTAATTATTTTCCTTATAGGAGTCCTTTCTATCGTACTTTTTGGTTCTATTGATAGCCTCCGCCCTTCTTTTGATGTAGGAGGTCAAAAAGTGCAAATGGGAATGCCCCAACTCATCGAAATTATAATGATGTCTATCGCTGGTTTGATGATTATCTTTGCCCAAGTAGACATCAACAAAGCAGTAAAAGGATCGGTATTTATTGCAGGTATGCAAGCCGTGATAGCTATCTTTGGGATTGCTTGGATGGGTGATACTTTTTTCAATGGCAATATTGAGTTCTTTAAAATACACATCGAACAAATAGTCACCCAATATCCTTTCCTCTTTGCGGTAGCACTTTTTGTGATGTCTGTTCTTTTGTTTAGTCAAGCCGCAACAGTACGCACTCTTTACCCATTAGGCATTGCCTTAGGCATTCACCCAATGGCAATGATAGCAATGTTCCCCGCAGTAAATGGCTATTTCTTTATTCCTAACTATCCAACGGTAGTCGCCGCTATCAATTTCGATAGAACAGGTACCACCCGCATCGGCAAATACGTGCTGAATCACTCCTTTCAAATACCCGGTTTTGTCGCAACAATTGTCGCCATAGCCGTAGGATATATAATCATAATGTTTATGTAACAATACTAATTTCTAACTCCTAATTTCTAATTCCTAAACAGAAACTAATAACTAAAATTATATATGATAACATTGATGAAAAAAATTGCCCTTACATTACTGATGTTAGTGTCTGTGGCAGTCTTTGCGCAACAAAAGCCAAAGATTCGTATTTTAGCAACTGGTGGTACTATCGCTGGTGTAAGTAAATCGAATACTGAAACCAACTACAAAGCAGGTGAACTCGGTATTTACCAACTCTTGGAGGCAGTGCCCGAAGTGAAGAATGTAGCCAATATAAGTGGTGAGCAAATTGTGAAAATCGGTTCACAAGATATGAATGATGAAGTGTGGCTTACCCTTGCCAAACGTATCAACCAGCTCTTAAACAAAGAAGGTTATGATGGTGTGGTAATTACCCACGGTACTGATACAATGGAGGAGACTGCCTATTTCCTTAATCTTACCGTACACAGCAAAAAACCTGTGGTAATGGTAGGAGCAATGCGCCCTGCTACCGGTATGAGTGCCGATGGTCCTCTAAACCTCTATAACGCAGTAGTAACTGCAGCCGATAAAAATGCTATGGGGCGTGGGGTAATGGTCTGTATGAACGATATCGTGCTCGATGCCAAAGATGTGATTAAAACCAATACCACCGCTGTTGAAACTTTCCAAGGAGCTAACTATGGCAAATTAGCTTACATTCACAATGGTAAGGTGTTCTTTAATCGTACCCCCGAAAACAAACATACTTATCAATCAGTGTTTAACGTTGATAATTTGAAACAATTGCCTAAGGTAGGTATTGTATACAGTTATTCTAACGTATCCGAGTTACCAATGAAAGCCTTTATGGACGCTAAATTCGATGGTATTGTACACGCAGGGGTAGGTAATGGTAATATGTATCACACTATCTTTGATTTAGCACAGAAAGCCAGAGAACAAGGTATATTGTTCGTGCGTTCTTCACGTGTGCCTACAGGCGCTACTACGCTTGACGCCGAAGTAGATGATGCTAAATATCAGTTTGTGGCTTCTCAAACCCTCAATCCTCAAAAAGCCCGCGTACTACTGATGTTAGCACTCACTAAAACCAAAGATTGGAAACAAATCCAAAAATATTTTAATGAATATTAGAAATCAGGAGTTAGGAAATAGAAAATAGCTATTTTCTAACTCCTAACTTTTATTTCCTAAAAAGTAACATTATGAAAAGAATATTATTATTGGCAATAAGCCTTCTGGTAGGAGGCGTTGCCACAGCACAAGAAGATTTGCAAGCACAAATCGACCAACTAGGAGCAGAGCTCGGTAGACTAAAAGAAGCAGATGCTTCGGCTTTGCAAATGCAAGCACAACAAATGGGTGTAGAAAATCCCGTAGATAAGAAGTTTAATATGTACTTCAACTTTCAATCAAGCTTTGATGTAGAAAAGGTAAAAGACCAAGATATGACCGCTCAATTCAAAGCACGCCAATTGCGATTGGAAGTGCGCGGTGATATTACAGACCGTATCTTTTACCGTTTCCGTCATCGTTTGAACAAATCAAATGCGGCGACCTCTTTGGATAACCTCGCAAAAGCTACCGATATGCTCTATGCTGGTTTCCGTCTCAACGACCAATGGGCACTTACCGCAGGAAAGATGTGCCAAGCGTGGGGGGGTTATGAGTTCGACCTAAACCCAATGAACATCTATGAATACTCTGATTTCATTGAGAATATGGATAACTTTATGTTAGGAGCAATGATAACCTATGCACCTAATGAAAACCACGAATTCAATTTGCAGATTACTGATGTAAGGAATGATAGTTTTGCTACTCTATATGCAGGAAGTGGTTTTGAAGCGAGTAAATCTCCATTAACTTATATTTTCAATTGGAATGGTAGTTTCTTTGACAATAAGTTACAGACACGTTGGGGAGCAGGTATTCAGCAAGAAGCAAAAAACATTGCTAATTCAATGGTGATGTTGGGTACTAAACTCAATTTACCTAAATTCCAATTGTTTTTTGATTATATGATGGCTTATGAAAACTTAGACCGCTTAGGATATGCGGCTGTTTACACCACGACTGCTGTAACAGTTCCAGCTTATTTAGAAGATACTTCTTATAATTCTTTTGTAGTAAAAGCAGAATTTCAACCCATACCCCAGCTCAATATCTTTGCTAAAGGAATGTATGAAATGGCAGATGTTGAGAATAGTAGCCTTCCTTCAGGTTGCTATGATAATAATTACCGTTCACTTGGTTATTTTGCGGGTGTAGAGTATATGCCTTTTGAAAAGCAAGACTTACGATTCTTTTTGGCTTATGTAGGTCGCTCTTATAAGTATGACCAACAGGTGGCTGGAATTAAAGATGATACCAATCGGGTGAGTGTTGGGTTGATGTATCGTATTAAGGCGTTTTAATAAAAAATAGGTATTATTTGTTTGAGGTAAAGAATAATATTGTATTTTTGCGCCTTGAATTTAAATACAAACTAAAATTAAAATCACTATGCAAAAATTATTATCATTTTTAGCCGATAGCGAACGTTGCTTTGTAAACTTTATCAGGGTAGCTATCTTTATTGTAATGGCTTGGATTGGTGGACTTAAAGTGTGCCAATACGAAGCTGACGGAATTGTTCCGTTTGTGACCAACAGTCCGTTTATGAGCTTTTTTTACCACAATTCTGGTAAAACAGCCATTGATGAAAACGGGGTAACAGGCGAAGCAAACAAGGGTAAAGAAGTAGCCCAATACAAGCTACACAAAAATCCTGAAGGGAAGATGGTAAAAGCCAATATTGAATGGCATAAAGAGAACGGTACTTACGTGTTCTCATATGGCTTAGGGGCTTTTATTTGTTTGATAGGACTTCTCACCTTATTGGGTATTTGGTCACCTAAAATAGGGGTGATAGGAGGTTTACTCACTTTTGGAATGAGCATCGTTACGCTTTCATTCTTGATTACCACTCCTGAGGTGTACGTGCCTAACTTAGGAGGAGATATGCCTACGCCTGCTTATGGATTCCCTTATTTATCGGGGGCGGGACGTTTGGTATTGAAGGATATCATTATGTCGGCAGGAGGATTGATAGCTGCTTCAGAGGCAGCCCGCCGATTGCTAAAAAGAAATTAAGTTTGAATTATTAGGCATTAATTATTTATAACACATTAATCATTTAATCAAGAAGGGCTGTCCGCCGTGAGGTAGACAGCCCTTTGTGTATTGTGTAATAGGTGCAGAGCGATTATTTATCTTCAAAAGTCCAATCGCCACGTATTTTAAGTACTTGCTCTATAATATCGCGCACAGCCCCTTGTCCGCCTTCAAGATGCGAAATATAATGGGCTACGGCTTTTACTTCGGGCACGGCATCTAAAGGGCAAATAGCCAATCCTGCTCGTTTCATTGGGGGAATATCGGGGATATCGTCACCCATATAAAGGATTTCTTTTGTTTTAAGATTATTGTCTTTTTGGTATTTCAGAAAGGTTTCGAGCTTCTGATGGCGGAGCATAAAGATATCTTTTACGCCGAGGTTTTCAAAGCGTTTTTGTACGCCTACGTTACCCCCTCCTGTAATGATACATATGGTGTAGCCTTTGGCGATAGCTGTCTTTAGCGCAAATCCGTCCTTCATATTCATACTGCGCAATAGATCGCCATCGTTATCTACAAATACTTGTGTATTGGTAAAAACGCCATCGACATCAAAGATGAAGGTTGTAATGTTTTTCAAATGTTCTTTATAATTCTTTCTTTCCATAGGTGTTTATTATTGATTTTGTGATTATATCATATATTTCTCGTTCATAACCTGCAAGCAAAGCCAAATGGTTAGCAATAGTTTGAGTATCGCCGCGCCGTGCGGGTCCTGTTTGTGCTTCGAGGGCGGGCATTGTTTGGAGTTTTTCGAAAGTGTTTTTTAGTAAAGGCTCTAATATCTCGAACGGAACGGCGTGTGCCTCGCATATTCTTTGACTGATAGCTACCAAATGATTGGTGAAATTATTAACGAAAACAGCCGATAGGTGCAATACACTGCGTTGGTAACTGCTGAGCTGATATACTTTTGTAGACAGTTTTTCGGCTAATGGGCGCAAGATATTACTGATGTCGCTGGTGTGCTCTGCTTCTAAACAAAACGGAATGTTTGAAAAATTGACTTGGGTGCTTTTTGAAAAGGATTGCAAGGGGTAGAACACGCCACGTCGGTTTTTGGGTGATAGCACTTCCATAGGGCTATTGCCTGAGGTGTGCACTACTAATTGTCCTTCAAAAGGCAGGGAAGCTGAAACTTCAGCAATAGCTTCGTCTTTTACAGCTATTATACACACATCGGCGGGGTGCAGGGCAGTGAGAGCGTGAGTTTTTTCTACTTGAAAATCATTAAACTCAGGGCTAAACTCGCTACGGTTATACAACTGCTGAAGGTGCACCTCGGGGAGCTGATAGAGCGCTTTGGTGAGGTGATAAGCTACATTGCCACCGCCTATGATACTAATGTTGATAGCCATATTAACTGCGAAAAAAATGTTAAAATTTGCTTTTTACTGAATATTATTCAAAAAAAGGACAAGGTTCTGTTTTTTGCCTCAAAAATACAAAAGGTTGATAATCAATGAGTATTTTTAGTTCCGATGGTTTACTTTACCTCTACTTTACTCGAACCTAAGACGAAGGTAAGGCGAAGGTAAGACGAACCTAAGACGAAGGAAAGAGGGTATTAAGCTGAATATCAACCGGAAAAAAGCTGTTTTTTGGTTACTGAATAAAAAATGTTAAAATTGTGTTTTTAACAGAAAAAACGCAAAAACTGTAATATCGTATTTTTATCTGTGTTAAATTTTGGATATAGTCGTGTTGAACTCCCCCTATTCACATACTCTGCTCTCGCAGACTACCTCCAAAGGGGGAATGTGGTGACGGTCATTATTATAGGAACTTTTTCTTTTTACTTGCTATAATTGTGTTGAACCTCCCCCTATTCACATACTATAATTGTGTTGAACCTTCCCCTATTCACATACTATAATTATGTTGAACCTCCCCCTAACCCCCTCCAAAGGGGGAATGTAGTGATGGTCATTATTACAGAAACCTATCGCGGACAACCTCCAAAGGAGGAATGTGGTGACGGTCATTAAATATTCAATTAGGGCACAAAGGTAGGAAAATAATAGCAAATGACAAATTTTCAAGAAAAAGTATATAGATTCATTTATTTTGTATATATTTGCAAAAAAATAGGGCTCATTGTATTATCTGCTGGGCGGATATGAATGGTGTAAGATACTTCTTTTGTTGATTATCAGCGGAAAAGAAGTTTAAGTATTAGTTAGATTGCCAATTGTAAAAAACGGATTGTCAATGAATTTATTTAGAAGATTATTTAAAGGAAAAGATATAAAGAGTGAAGATGAGGTGCGCAAATTAAATGAACAGCTACCTGCTGATGAGCAGTTTGCGATGAACTTCACTAAAAATGGCGGAAAGTTTATCTATTGCACTACTGAAATACAGGTGCAAGAGGTTTTTCGGCATATACTGAAAGAATTAGGGGTGTATGTGAAGATGAGTAGCAATGCCTCTCACACTATTAAAACGATGTTTGAGGAACACACGCCGCTGTTTACCTCGGATATTGAGACTTCGAACGTGTATTTGACGGATTGTGAGTATCTCATTACTACTTTAGGGGGGATTATGCTCTCTTCGCATCAGTTGAGGCATAAGAATATCAATGAGTTACCTGAAATATTCATTGTTTTTGCCAAAACGAGTCAGATGGTAAAGGATATTCCTGAAGGGATGAGGGGCATAAAGAACAAATATCCGCAACAATTTCCTACGGGGCTCATCACATTACAGAGTTTTACTGATGACCCTGAGAAGAATAGTATCAATCATTACGGTACGAGTTCTAAACGGACGTACTTGATACTGTTAGAAGATTTACCTATTGATAAATAACGATTTATGAACGAACTCTTCAAAAGAACCATTACAGGGTTTATTTATGTTTTTTTATTGCTATCGGCTATAATGCTTAACGCCGATGCTTTTGACTTCTTATTCTTATCCTTTGGCATTATCTGCTTATTTGAGTTTAAAAGGCTCATTAGGCTGAAGGAATTGCATATATTTTTACTGTTTTTGTTGGTTTGGTGGCTTTTTATTCACTTAAAAACGTATCCTTTTTCGGTTTACATACTACTTTTGGCTACTTTGCTTACCAATATATACCTAACGATGATGCTTTTCAATGAGAAAACACCTATCCGCAAGCAAAGTAACAACACTAAACTGCTCATTAGCTTGCTTTATATAGGGGGTGGGTGTATATTCGTGCCTTTGATTTACAAGTATGAGAACAACCCGAACCCTAATTATTTTTATCAGAATATATTTACGAACGAGTCGCAAATCACGATGATAGGGCTTTTGTGTATTATATGGGCGAGCGATAGTTTTGCGTACCTCACGGGGAAAGCCTTTGGCAAGCATAAGCTCTTTGAGCGCATTTCGCCTAAGAAAACGATAGAGGGCTTTGTGGGTGGACTTATAGGGGCGATGCTTATTGCTACGGCTATTTCGTATTACAGTGGTCGCCCGCTATGGCAGTGGCTTATTTTGGCAGTGATTTTGGTAGTTACTGGTGCAGTAGGCGACTTGGTAGAGTCCAGTTTTAAACGCGTTGCTAAAGTGAAGGACAGTGGGACGATACTGCCGGGACACGGGGGGTTGCTCGACCGTTTGGATAGTCTTGTTTTTGCCTCGCCTTTTGCTTATTTAACACTTTTGATTTTTGACCTTTTTTAATGATTAAATTCTACAAATATCAAGGAACGGGGAATGACTTTGTGATGATAGACAATCGCAAAGGGGAATTCCCAAAAGATAACCAAACGCTTGTGGCTGATTTATGTCATAGGCGTTTTGGCATTGGTGCTGACGGACTTATATTACTTGAGAACGACCCAAAGTACGATTTCCGTATGGTGTACTACAATTCTGACGGTCGTGAGAGTACGATGTGTGGCAATGGCGGACGATGTGTGGTGGCTTTTGCGAAACAATTGAAAGTGATAAAGAAAGAGGCTCTTTTTATAGCTGTAGACGGAGAGCACCGCGCTACTATTGATGGTGATAACTATGTGCGCCTACAAATGAAAAATGTAGAGGAAGTGGAAGAACACGATGGTTATGTGTTCTTAAATACGGGCTCACCTCACCACGTGCAATGGGTAGACGATGTGGAAGATGTAGACGTGAAAACCGAAGGGGCTGCCATACGCTATGGGGAACTGTATGCTGAGAAAGGTGGTAGTAATGTGAACTTTGTGAGCAGAAGTGATAACGGTTTTAAGGTGCGCACTTATGAACGCGGGGTAGAAGATGAGACTTACTCTTGTGGTACTGGAGTGACTGCCGTAGCGATTGCCCTTTATCACATAGGGGAAACTGATAAACAGCAGATAACTTTGCACACTCGTGGAGGTGACTTGCAAGTGTATTTTGATAGGGTAGGAGAGGGGTACGAAAATATATACCTAAGCGGGAGTGCTCAATTTGTGTTTGAAGGTGTGAGCCACACAAGCAGTGCGAGCCACACAGGCAGTTAGTTAACAATAATCGACTTTGCGAAAGTTTGAAACTTTGGCAAAGTGTAGGACACAAAATAGAGGAGTTAAGAGGTAAAAGATAAAAGAATGATAAAGTTAAGAGCGTTAGAGCCTGAGGATATAGATTTCTTGTATCAGTTAGAAAACGAAGAGGCGTTGTGGCAAGTGAGTGAAACCCAGTTGCCTTTCGCTAAGCATTTGCTACAAGACTATATAGAGCACGCCAAGCAGGACATTTACGAAGCTAAGCAATACCGCTATGTGATAGCACTTGAAGAAGGAACGCCTGTGGGGTGTGTGGATTTGTACGATTTTGCCCCGAAGCACCGCAGAGCATCGGTAGGGATTGCGCTTTTGCCTGCTTATCAAAGGAAAGGTTATGCTAAAGAAGCCTTACAGCAGTTGATAGCTTACGCACAGAAATACTTAGACCTACATCAGCTTATTGCTTATATTCCTACGGATAATGCCGTGAGTATACGTCTTTTTGAAGGAGTAGGTTTTAAGCGTTCAGGAGTGCAAAAAGACTGGTTGTATCAACAAGGAAGCTATAAAGATGTGCTATTATACCAAAATATTTTTTAAATAAGTTATAGAAAATGATACAAGAAATTATCACTTATTTGGAGAGTATTAACCCTATACTTGCTGCCTTATACGCTACTGTCTTCACGTGGAGTGTAACAGCCTTAGGGGCTGCGGTAGTATTCTTTTTTAAGAAGGAAAACAAGACCGTGTTAGACGGTATGTTAGGCTTTACCGGAGGGGTGATGTTGGCAGCCAGCGTGTGGAGTTTGATAATCCCTTCGATTAATATGACAGAAGGAGAAGGCTTTATAAAAGTTATGCCTGCTACGGTAGGGATATTTATGGGAGCACTTTTTCTTTATGTATTAGATAGGCTATTGCCACACTTTCACGCCAATTTTAAACAAACGGAGGGTATTAAAACCCATTGGCAAAAAACTACGTTGCTTATTTTGGCTATCACCTTGCACAATATTCCCGAAGGATTAGCAGTAGGGGTGCTCTTTGGAGGAGTAGCAGCAGGTATTCCAGAAGCCACTATTGCGGGAGCTGTAACTCTTGCTATAGGAATTGGGCTACAGAACTTTCCTGAAGGAATAGCCGTAGCAATGCCCCTCAGACGTATGGGTGTGAGTAGAAGAAAGAGCTTTTTTTACGGGCAGCTTTCGGCTATAGTAGAACCCATAGCGGGCGTATTAGGAGCTTTTGCAGTGCTCTTTTTTACCCCAATATTGCCTTATGCCCTTGCTTTTGCGGCGGGAGCTATGATTTATGTGGTGATAGAAGAAGTAATACCCGAAGCCCAACAAAATAAAAACACCGATGTTTCTACCATAGGCTTTTTGGTAGGCTTTGTAGTGATGATGGCAATGGACGTGGTATTGGGCTAACAGAATATTTCTTTACCAATGTTTGCTTGATACTGAAAAAAGGTATATATTTGCCGAGAAATAAAAGCAATGAGATTATCATTAAACATTAAATATTTTTAATATGAAAAGAGACACTGACATTTTTGAACTGATTGAAGACGAAAGAGAGCGCCAAGAGTTGGGTATTGAGCTCATCGCTTCAGAGAATTTTGTGAGCGACCAAGTGCTGGAAGCAGCAGGTTCAGTACTTACCAACAAATACGCTGAAGGCTACCCAGGTAAACGCTACTACGGCGGTTGTGAAGTAATTGATGAAATAGAGCAGATAGCTATTGACCGCGCTAAAGCACTCTTTGGGGCTGAATATGCCAATGTGCAACCGCACAGCGGTTCACAAGCCAATGCAGCAGTATACGCTACTTGTCTTAAACCAGGGGATAAGATTCTCGGCTTCGACCTTTCGCACGGTGGTCACCTTACGCACGGTTCGCCTGTGAACTTTTCAGGTAGATTATATCAACCTGTGTTCTACGGAGTAGAGAAAGAAAGGGGGAGGCTCAATTACGACAATATTCTTGAAATAGCGGAACGCGAACGTCCTAAAATGATAGTAGCAGGCGCTTCAGCCTACTCTCGTGATATAGACTTTAAGTGCTTTAGAGAAATAGCCGATAAGGTAGGGGCTATCCTTTTTGCTGATATTGCACACCCTGCGGGACTCATTGCTAAGGGGCTATTGAACGACCCTATCCCGTATTGCCATATTGTAACTACCACCACTCACAAAACCTTGAGAGGACCTCGTGGCGGACTCATCTTGATGGGGAAAGATTTTGAAAATCCTTTTGGCATAAAAACTCCTAAAGGAGAAGTACGAATGATGTCATCTCTCATTGATAGTGCCGTATTTCCAGGTAATCAAGGAGGTCCGTTAGAACACATTATCGCAGCGAAAGCAGTTGCCTTTGGTGAAGCACTCTCTGACGATTTTCTTTATTACGCTATACAAGTGCAAAAGAATGCACGCAAATTAGCGTCTGTTCTTTTGGCAAAAGGTTATGATATCATCTCTAAAGGAACGGATAACCACCTAATGCTTATTGATTTGCGCAATAAGAATGTAAGCGGTAAAGAAGCGGAGGAAGCCCTTGGTAAAGCCGATATTACGGTAAACAAAAATATGGTGCCTTTTGATACACGCTCACCATTTGTAACCAGCGGTATCAGGGTAGGGGTATCGGCTATCACTACACGCGGACTCAAAGAAGCTGATATGGAACGCATAGCCGACTTTATAGACCGTGCAATTACCAATCGTGATAATGACGAAGCACTTGAAGAAATAGCAGAAGAAGTAAATTTATTTATGGAAGATAGACCGCTGTTTGCGTATTAGTAGATTAGCCTCCTTTTATAAATGTATAAACATAGGCTCTTACTAAGTTTTTAGGACTTAGTAAGAGCTTTTTTGTTGCAATGGTTCGTAGAAAAAAGTACAATGGTTGAACAGAAAATACGAATATTACTCAATTTAATTGTGGGTGTAAAAATATTTCTCTACTTTTGCACCCCGAAAATCACTAACAAAACACTTATCAAAACTCAAAATGTACAAACATTCAAAACACTTAACTATTAAGTTATCACTATTTATCTTACTGTTTTCATCTGTAAAGGGACAGGCACAAACCTGCGATGAGAACATTTTAAAAGGGCTTGAACAGACCCGTATTTATTACTACAAAGAGGTTACTAAAGGCAGTAATGCTTCTTTCTTCGTCAAAAATCCTCTGAAAGGCACTACTTATTCATTTATCGACAAGGCAACCGGCGTAGCTTATACCAAGCAATACACAGGTGTGCCCGAAGAACTCACTGTTGAAATACCAGTAGGAAAGGTAGATGTAATTCGTGAGTTTTATTTTAAAGCAGAAAACGGAAACTGCACTTTCTACCAGCCTAATATGTTCAGTCAGCGGAGATCTATTCTACCTGACACAAGTAAGAATCCACAACCTAAGATTTCATATAGCGTGGAAGAAGAATGGTGTACTAATGCAGGAGCTATACACCTTGCAATAGTGAACGATAATACTACTGATTATAAGTTCTACGCTAAAAAAGATAATGGTGCTTTTGTAGAATTAAGTCAGCCTGATTATACGAGTCTATCTTCAGGTAGATATACTGTGAAAGCGCAACACCGAGCTACGGGTAAGACTTTGAAAGAAGTTACTGTTAACCTAAAAAGTTTCGTAAAACCAGTGAAGTTTTTGCTAAAAACAGTGCCTGAAGCTTGTTCTGGGAAGCAAGCTATTTACGTAGATATCAATAAAGATGAAAACAATAGGAATGTAACTAACAATCTTCCGTTGTTTTTTACTTTATATGATAGCAACGACGCTGTAGTACGTCCCGCACAATTGTCGCCCGTATTTACCAATCTTGAAGCAGGCATTTACAAAGTGAGAGTAAATGACAACTGCGGTACAGGTACGGGAGGGAATGCGCTTACACAACAGATAAATCTTTTAGCAACCCTTTCTACACTTGATATAGAAAGCATTAATGGCTTTACTGCTAAATCTGGCTGCCCATATATGACCGATTTTAAAGTAAGTTTTATAGCTAAAAACATAGAGAATATACTAAAGGCTGACGTGCTTACTTACCCTATTGAATTTGATTTACAAATACTATCACCCTCTAATAAGGTATATCCTATTCGTATAATACTCAACAACAAACAAGAGTTTACTGAATACTTTTGGGCAAGTGGAGATGTACTGAATCTTATCTCACAGAAAGTAGTACAAAACAGAATCCCTGCTGAAGCAGGCAAGTGGAAAGTTAAAGGGACTTATACCCTTTGTGGACAAGAGCGCACTTTAGCTGAAAAAGAGTCGCTTGTAGTGAGTTCACCTCTTGATTATTTTTATATTACAGAGACTGTCCAGAAAGATGTTGTGGGTTGTAGAAATAAGGCAATGACGCTTAATTTTGCTAATAATGACAATCCAAACGCATTACGCAATTATTATGTGGTATTAGAGGAAGCGCCTGCTGGTTTTGACTATGTAGCCGCAGGTTTCTATAAGGTAAACTCTACTAACCCCAATTTAAAAGACAAATGGGTGAAATTCTTCCCCGATATAAAACAACAAGTGCTCCTCAATCCTGAGTTTATCACTGAAGATTTTAATTATAAGTTTAAACTGGTAGATGATGAGTGTAGTGGACAAACCAAAGATTTATCGCGTCCAGGCTACAAGCTAATGGCTAATTTGGCTGTGGATGCTAAGGCTTATGTGAGTTGTACGGATAACAATGGAACGGTTAATACTAATGGGGCGTGGAAAGATGTAGTGTTTAAGAAAAGAGATTTGAACAGTTCTCTTTCAAAAGTAGAAATACTATCGTATACCAAGAATAGTGCTTTTGCCGATTATAAATCGTTAGTACCGGTTACCTTGCCTTTTACACTTACCGATACCTATAAAACAGGAGCTGAGCAATGGGGAATCAAATTGCCTTCCGGTGATTATAAAGTGCGCTATACCGATGCTTGTGGTCAAACAGCAGAAAGTAAATTAGAAGTAAGAGGTCCAGATAATACCCTTTTGAAATGGGAAGAACAAAACTGTCAAACTACTGTATCAGTTGTTAGAAGTACTACTGCCTATTATGCTCCTCAAGGAATTGCGTATGTTATAGAAATATACAATCCTGAGAAACGAATATGGGAGCCCTTTAAAACATCTGGAAATGTTAAAACAGTTCTTACTTTAGACAATACTAATAAGCAAAAAGTTACTTTTCCTCAAGGAGGTAAGTTTAGGGTGATACGCGCTATTTCACGTGATGGGGGTGCTACTATTGAATGTCCTCAAGTAATAGAAGAACGCGAGATAGCTAAGGGAGAAATGAGACAGCCTAAGATAGCACGATTGGACTGCTCGGCTATTGGTGGAGCTCAGAAGTACCACATTGTAATCACACCACAAGGAGGAACACCTCCGTATAGCTATATGCTCAAATCTAAAGAAGAAACACAAACCATAGGAGGTGTAACAAGTGTGGTAACAACTATTATAGAAAAAACAAATGGCGACAACAATTTCTTTATCAATATAGATGAGAGTAACGCTATGGCTCGCTATAAATTTGTGGTGAAAGACGCTTGTAACGTAGAAAAGAGTATAGATGAAACACTTTCTAATATTCAGCCTTTTAAGATAGAGAAGAATCAGCAGTACTACTGTTTGAACGCTAAAGGGATAGTCTCTCTCCCTAAGATAGAAGGGCTTACGTATGCGTGGTACAGGAAAGACAATCCTGTTACTATATTGAGCACCGACCATCAGTTGGTAATAGACCACCTTACTCAAGATGACTTAGATAAAGAGTTTGCTGTAAAACTCACCCTTACCAATGTAACCGACCCTTTGGTGAAAAATTGCATAGAGAGCAATCTCAATGGTATGAGTAGTATCCGTTTTAACGCTATTCCTACTTTATCACAAACTTATCAAGCACCTACTGCCAAGAATAGCACAGCTTGTATAGTGCCTAATGGTAATGAGACAGAATACAATGTAAATGTGTTGTTTAGCAATCAACCTACTACCCTTGAAACGGGAGTATATACTGAAGTAGTAGACAAAGCAGGGATTATTTCAGTAGCAAAAGATGGTAGCATAAAACTCAGTGGAGATACTATAGGTAAACACACTTTTGTGTATAGTATCATCACCGATTGTGGGGTAGTAACTCAAACAGAAGCAATATTAGATGTAAGAGGCTATAGAAGTTTTGGTGACTTTCAAACCGAAGTATGCGCTCCCACTGTTACTTTTAGTGAATTGCAGAAGTTAGGACAGAAGGCATATCCTGCTTGGTTTATGCTGGCTACTCCTGAACAATATATCTTTGAGTGGTATCTTACTTTAGCTGATGCAAATGCGAGAACTAATAAGATAACTTCTGCTTCTGTATCACTTAATGAAGGAGAAACTAAGCAATATTATGTAAGGATAAGAATTAACGATGAGAAGAGCTGTTTCTTTCCTAATCCTTCTTCATTTAAAGTAACACGCATAGGAAATACAGCTAAACCTAACAAAACAGTTACCTTGTGTGAAGGCACTACAGTGGGAGAACTCAAAGACAGTATCGACAAACCTAATAGAGCTAAAATAGCTATATACAACGGAACTCAAAAACTTACCGATGATTATGTATTGCAAAATGGTATTAATTATACTTACACCTATTTGGTAGGTGTGTGTGAAACAGCCCCTGCTAACATTACACTCACTTTATCGGAACGCACTAAAGCAGCGATTGAGACTTTAGTAACCTGTGAATCTCAGCAAGGCTACCAAGGAGCTTATGCCCCACAAAAAGTAGTAGAAGATGCGATTAAAGCTAAATATGGTGCTACTACTATAGTGAAAATCTATCAAGACAGAGTAAATGGAGCACTTAACAATGGACAAATAGTTTTAGGTTCTGACAATTATACTTATACCATAGAAGCCCCTGGTAAATGTGTTTCTCTTGCATATCCTGTGAAAGTTTATGAAGATATTTCTTTAAAAAACTTTATTGTTACTCAAACTACTCAATCGTTCTGCAGTAATACAACAGTAGCCAACCTTCAACCTCAAGGTACTAATATCGTATGGTACGCTACTGTTACCAGCACTACGCCTTTGGCAAGCACAACACCTTTAGTAGCTGGTACTTACTATGTAGCTCAAAAGAACGGCTCTTGTGAAAGTGTACGCGTAGCGGTGAATGTAGTTTTCAGTAACACTCTAAGTGTTACTGTGCCAAGCACTCTTACGATAGCTTGCAATGAGACAAATGCTAATACGACTGTAACCAATTGGCTCTCACAAGCTACCGTTACCGATACTTGTGGTACCGCTACCCTTACCCACGATTACGCTGTAGTAAAACCTACCGATTGGTGTAATACCCCTAATGGAGGCGTAGTAACGGTTACCTTTGTAGGGAAAGACCCGCTGGGTAATACGGTTACCAAAACAAGTACCATCAAAGTATTAAGTATTGATGCGGTAGATGATACCTACACTTCTACCATTAATGGTGCTACGGGTGCTACCGATGTAATTGATGTGTTGCAAAACGATAGGGTAGGAGGAGTAAGTGCTACTACTGCCAATATAACACTCACAGTAGTAACTCCTGCTACAGGAGGAACTAATGTGCCAACACTTAACACCACTACTGGTAAGATTTCAGTACCTGCTGGCACGAAATCTGGAACTTATACTATTCAGTATAAAATCTGTCATACTGAAAATAACGTAACGGTTTGCGATACGGCGACAGCAACTGTAAAAGTCGGTAGCACACCAATTGTTGCCACTCCTGATACTTACACCATCACCAACGGCAGTAGCACGACAACGACTACCAGTACAGTACTTGATAATGACAAGCTCGGTACTAAGACACCTACTACCACCGATGTAATACTCACCGTAGTAACCACTACCACCGATGTAGTAGGCACTACTCACACGCCTACGCTTGATAACAACGGTAAAGTAGTTGTACCTTCAGGCACTAAATCAGGTACTTATCAGATTATCTATAGTATCTGTGAACGACTCAATCCAGATAATTGTGCGACCACTACCGCTACGGTAAAAGTCGGTAGCACACCAATTGTCGCCACACCTGATACTTATACTATCACCAACGGCAGTAGTACAACAACGACTACCGGTACAGTACTCGACAACGACAAGCTCGGTACTAAAACACCAACCACCACCGATGTAATACTCACCGTAGTAACCACTACCACCGATGTAGTAGGTGCAACGCACACGCCGACGCTTGTTAGTAACGGTAAAGTAGTTGTACCTTCAGGAACTAAATCAGGTACTTATCAGATAGTGTACAGCATCTGTGAGCGATTGAATCCTAACAACTGCGCTACAGCTACGGCTACCGTAAAAGTGTTTGTTCCTGCAGTTGTAACGCCTACAACTATTGAAGCGAATAACGATGGGGTTATAACTATCACACAAACGGTAGGGGGCACAACTACAAGTGTCCTTGCTAACGATAAACTCAACGGGGTACTCAACCCAAGTGTAAGCTCTGTAACCCTTGCTTGGACTACAGCTACCCCAACGGGCTTTACTTTGAATAGCAATGGTACGATAAATGTAGCTCCTAACACAGCAGTGGGAAGCTATACGATTGGCTATACTATTTGTGCAGTTGCAAGTTCAACGGTATGCGACAGTGCTGTGATTACAGTAGTAGTGACTGCAACCACTACCAACACCACTACACCTACAACTCCAGTGTTGCCAATAGCTGTTGATGACCATACCACTACACCTCTCAATACTCCAGTAGTAGTGAACGTACTAAGCAACGATACCCCTAATGGTGCGACTACCCCTAATGTGGTAACCTCTCCTGTAAATGGAACAGTAATAGTGAATCTCGACGGTAGTATAGAATATCGTCCACATACCAATTTTGAAGGTACTGATAGCTTTGTATACCAACTCTGTAATGCTGATGGTTGTGCCACCGCTACGGTTGCTATTGATGTGGTGAGTAAAGTAGTACCTTATAACGCTATTTCGGTGGATGGCAATGGCAAGAATGACCATTTTCATATTGCAGGTATTGAGCACTACCCTAATAATGTAGTACGCATCTACAACCGCTGGGGTGTAAAAGTGTTCGAAACAGAGGGCTACGACAACCTAACTCGTGTATTCAGAGGTATTTCCAACGGACGTGTAACCGTAGAACAAGCTGATAAGCTCCCTCAAGGAACGTATTACTATGTGATAGAGTACTATGATAGTAATAATAACAAAGAGTCTTTGGTAGGCTGGTTATACATTAAGAAATAGCCGTTATATAAATAGAGATAGCTCAAAAAGGCTGTTCAGCATTGTGCTGAACAGCCTTTTTTCTGTAATAAACTCATTAATCTACCAACTCCCCTTCTTTTTATCTTCGTTTTGTTACCGTCAAAACTATATATTTCTCCTTACTCTTAACTCCTCACTCTTAACTGTTTACATAGCCTTTGTATAACAATCGTCCAAGATTCGTATAAGCTTCCTATAAGCTTTGTATAAGCTAACCATATGTATTCTTCAACTAAAAAAGCATCTTTCTTAGCTGTTGATAGTTTCTTTTTGTTTCCTTTAGTAAACTTTTTAATCACTGAAATTTGTCACTTATGTTAAACTCTCACCAAGAAGATTATCCTGTTAAAAAAGTTAATCACTAATAATTGTGATTTATGAATTATTTTTTATCTTTGCACCATTAAATACATTTTTAAGAGTAAATAGAACAGAGTAACGATGGAATCGCCACAAGATGAAATGTCCTTTTTAGACCATTTAGAGGCTTTGCGATGGCACTTGATACGCGCAAGTATAGCCGTTTTGGTAGTAGGCGTGGTGGCTTTTATCTGTAAAGATTTTATCTTTCAAATCATCTTTGCCCCTAAAAATGACGACTTTTTTACTTACCGAATGTTCTGTAAAATAGGTCATTTCTTTGGTTTTGAAAGTGAATTTTGTGCCGAACAACTGCCTTTCACTATCCAAAGCCGCACGATGGCAGGGCAGTTCTCTGCTCACATCTGGACGTCTATTTGGGCTGGAGTTATTATTGCCTTTCCTTATGTGCTTTATGAAGTGTGGAGATTCATCAGTCCTGCGCTGTATGAACACGAACGCAAGCTCGCACGGGGTTTTATCCTCATTGCTTCCCTGCTGTTCTTTATAGGAGTGCTCTTTGGGTATTACCTCATCGCTCCTCTTTCAGTGAATTTCTTGGGTTCCTATTCAGTGAGCCCTGAAGTGAAAAATCAAATAGATATTGATTCTTATATTTCGGTAGTACGCTCATCGGTTATCTCGTGTGGCATTATTTTTGAGCTCCCTATCGTCGTTTATTTCCTTACCAAATTAGGAGTCATTACTCCCGCATTTATGCGCAAATATCGCCGGCACGCCGTTATTGTTGTACTCATAGTGGCAGCAATTATCACTCCACCCGATGTAACAAGCCAAATCATCGTGTCTATCCCGATAATGCTCCTATACGAAATAAGTATCTTTATTTCGGCTTACGTTTTAAAAAAAGAACAAAACAAGGTAATTTAATATTTTTTAATGGATTGTAATACCTACTTACAGCACTTACCCAACGTGAAAACGTTGAAACAGCTTTGCAAAGGTCAAGCTGTCTTAGACTCAATTATTTGTGGTCACGAGTTTGAAGTTTATCACACCTACTACAAAGCCAATGAAGAAGAATACGACGGCTATGAAGCCCAATGGGGGCACGGTTTTGAAGATGAAGACGGCTCTTCGCTGTCGTTTTATTTCATCGATAAAGCTTGCTTGATCGTCCCTTCTTCAAGCGCCGAGGATAGCAAAGGAGGCGATAACCACGACTTTGAGAAACGCATTCCCAAAGTGTTTTTGCCTTACTACCGCAAAAACTTCTCCGAAAGCGATATCCCTTTCGTGATTTATTCCTTAGACGGCGAAACTTGGCAAAGCCTTGAGAACTTCCCGGTGGAAGAACACATCGCTAAATTTGAGTACATCTCTACCGAGCCCGCTAAGTACAAAGAATGGGCAGTGGATTATTTAGGCGACGAAGGTTTCTTACAAGAAGTAATGAGCGAACAAACCATTACCGACCTCTACGAAGGGAAAGTGCTCACCGAACCAATGGTGTACAGCCTTGTAACTGAGGTACACGATTGGGTTGATTTAGAAAATGATCTCAACGAAATGCCTTACCGCTTTTCGTTTTAATAAATAAAAAAGAAACAACTCCTTTACTAAGATTTTCGAGAACTCTAAAAAGGTATGATTTCGGATTGTCCCCCTTTGGAGGGGGAACGGGGGAGGTTTTAATAATATGAAATTAATTGTAAACAACATCATCAAAATATACAAAGGACGCAAAGTTGTAAAAGGCGTTTCGCTTGAGGTAAACCAGGGCGAAATCGTAGGACTTTTAGGTCCTAATGGCGCTGGTAAAACTACTTCCTTTTATATGATCGTAGGACTCATCAAGCCTAATGGTGGTACTATCTTCTTGGATAATACCGAAATTACCAATTACCCTATGTATCGCCGCGCTCAAAGTGGAATTGGGTACTTGGCGCAAGAGGCTTCAGTGTTTAGAAAATTGAGCATTGAGGACAATATCAAAAGTGTGTTGCAACTCACCAAACTCTCCAAAGCTGAACAACAGCGCAAAACTGATGAACTTATTGAGGAATTTGGCTTAGGTCATATCCGCAAAAACCGCGGCGACCTCCTCTCAGGGGGCGAACGTCGTCGTACTGAAATTGCGCGTGCCTTGGCTACCAGTCCGAAATTTATCTTGCTCGACGAACCTTTTGCAGGGGTCGACCCTATTGCCGTGGAAGATATCCAGCGCATTGTAGCCCAACTCAAAAACAAGAATATCGGCATCCTCATCACCGACCACAACGTGCAGGAAACCCTCGCCATTACCGACCGTACCTACTTGATGTTCGAGGGAGGTATCCTCAAATCAGGTGTGCCTGAAGAATTAGCCGCCGATGAAATGGTGCGCAAAGTGTACTTAGGTCGTAACTTTGAGTTGCGTCGTAAGAAAATATTAGAACTAAAAACTATAATATAATGAAAAATTTAGTAGACCGTTTTATTAAGTATATAAAAATCGACTCTCAGTCTGATCCTGAGAGCGCTACTACACCCAGTACTGAAAAACAATGGAATATGGCCAATCTGCTCGTTGAAGAGCTCAAAGCGATTGGCTTACAAGACGTTACTATTGATGAGAACGCCTACGTAATGGCTACCCTACCCTCAAATGTAGATTACCACGTGCCTACCATTGGTTTTATCTCTCACTTCGATACTTCCCCTGATTTCTCTGGTGAAAACGTAAATCCTCAATTTATCGAAAATTACGATGGTGGCGATATTGTCCTCAACAAGGAACAAAACATCGTGCTTTCTCCTTCTTACTTTGAAGACTTGTTACTCTACAAAGGCAATACCATCATCACTACCGATGGTACTACCCTCTTAGGAGCTGACGACAAAGCCGGGATTGCCGAAATCGTAACCGCTATGGAGTACCTCGTGCAATACCCTGAAATCAAACACGGAAAAATACGCGTAGGCTTCACCCCCGATGAAGAAATAGGGCGAGGAGCTCACAAGTTCGATGTGAAAAAATTCGCTGCCGACTGGGCGTATACAATGGACGGCGGACAAATAGGAGAGCTTGAGTACGAAAGTTTTAACGCTGCGGGTGCTAAAATTCACTTCAAAGGCAAAAACGTACACCCTGGTACCGCTAAAAACAAAATGATTAACTCTATGCTCGTGGCTAATCAGTTTATCAATGCTTTACCTGCTGATGAAATTCCAGCACGCACCGAAGGTCGTGAAGGTTTTTACCACATTACCGATATTTCAGGCGATGTTGAAAATACGGTAGTGCAACTCATCATCCGCGACCACGACCGCAACCTCTTCAACAAACGCAAAGCAGAGGTACAACAAATTGTTGACGACCTCAATAAACAAATTCCTGGCGTAGCTGTAGCCGAAATAAAAGACCAATACTACAATATGGGTGAAAAAATAAAACCTGTAATGCACATTGTAGAGGTGGCTGAACGCGCAATGAAGGAATTGGGTATTACTCCTATTACGAAACCTATCCGTGGAGGTACCGATGGTTCTCAGCTTAGCTTTATGGGCTTGCCTTGCCCTAACATTTTCGCTGGCGGACATAATTTTCACGGCAAATACGAGTTTGTGCCTGTTGAAAATCTCGAAAAAGCCACTGAAGTGATTATCCGTATTGCTGAATTAGTAGCTAAAAAATAATTAGAAATGCCTACAATATCTCATAGAGCCCAAATATTGCCTCAGTCGCCTATTCGCAAACTGACGCCTTATGCCGAAAAAGTAGCTAAGGAAGGCAAAACTATTTATCATCTTAATATTGGTCAGCCAGACATTAAAACTCCTGAAATAGCTGTGCAAGCCGTCAAGGATTTCACTCCTACAGTCTTAGAATACACTAAAAGTGAAGGGATTAATTCTCTGCGTGAAAAGGTGGTGAAGTACTACACCAAACACGATATTCAGGTAGATAGTAGTGATATCATCATCACTTGCGGGGGCTCCGAGGCGCTTACTTATGTAATTGCGACTGTAGCCAATGCCGATGATGAAATCATTATCCCTGAGCCTTACTATGCAAATTACATCAGCTTTTCTGAAGCTTTTGACGCCGTGTGTGTGCCTATTACCTCATCTTTTGATGATAACTTTGCCTTGCCTCCTATTGAGGAATTTGAGAAAAAGATTACTCCCAAAACCAAGGCTTTCCTCATTTGTAATCCAGGAAACCCTACCGGTTACTTGTATTCTAAAGAGGAAATCTTGCAACTGGCGGCTATCGCCAAAAAGCACGATTTATTCTTGATTTTTGACGAGGTATACCGCGAATTCGTGTACGATGGCGCAACGCATTATTCTATTATGCAAGTGGAGGGCATTGAGCAAAACGCCATAATGATAGATTCAGTGTCTAAGCGTTTCAGTATGTGTGGAGCGCGTATCGGCTGGGTGGTTTCTAAAAATAAAGAGGTGATGAAGTCTATCTTGAAATTTGCCCAAGCGCGCTTGTCGCCACCTACCTATTCACAAATAGCTGCCGAACGTGCTTTTGACGTACCCGATACGTATTTTACTGAGGTGCTCAATGAATATACTGAGCGCCGCAATGTGCTCATTGGCGAACTGCAAAAGGTAGAAGGTGTACGTGTGTCTATGCCTAAAGGGGCTTTCTATTGTATCGCCGAGCTGCCTGTGGAAAACGCCGAGGATTTCTGTATATGGCTGTTGGACAAATTCTCGTTGAACAATGAAACGGTAATGTTGGCTCCTGCCGAAGGTTTCTATGCCACTGCAGGCTTAGGCCGAAATCAAGTGCGTATTGCTTATGTGCTCGAAAAAGAGAAAATAGAGAGAGCTATTCACATTCTAAGAGAAGCCCTCAAAGCGTACAACAATCGTTAAAACTATCTCCTATCTCCTATCTTCTAACTCCTAAAAAACTAAATAGTTATATTTTTCATCGTCAAAAAAAATACATAAAATTATTGCTATGTCAAAAATATTTTGTACTTTTGAGGCGAAAATTAAAAAAGACAATGTCAGTAAAGAAAATAGCAGTATTAACATCAGGAGGAGACGCTCCTGGAATGAATGCCGCCATTCGTGCCGTAGTGCGCACTTGTGCATATCACAAGATCGAAGTGGTAGGCGTATATCGCGGATATCAGGGAATGATGGAAGGCGATTTTGAAGAAATGAACGCTCGTAGCGTTCGCGATATTATCAACAGAGGGGGTACTATTTTAAAATCTGCCCGCTCTAAAGAATTTAGAACTCCTGAAGGGCGCAAAATAGCCTACGAAAAACTAAAAGCAGCAGGAGTAGACTCTTTGGTAGTCATAGGGGGCGACGGCTCTTTCACTGGAGCGCTCCTATTTAATAAAGAATTTGGTTTTCCTGTGATAGGAATTCCTGGTACTATCGATAATGATATCCACGGTACCGATTTTACCTTAGGCTACGATACCGCATTGAACACTGTAATCGATGCTATCGATAAGATTAGAGATACCGCAAGCTCTCACAACCGCTTGTTCTTCATCGAAGTAATGGGACGCGACGCTGGCCACATCGCTTTGAACTCTGGCGTAGGAGCTGGTGCCGAAGAAATATTAATTCCTGAGGAAAATATAGGTCTCGATAAACTCTTACACTCTTTGGAAAAAAGCCGTACTAGCGGTAAAACTTCCAGCTTAGTAGTGGTAGCCGAAGGTGATAAAATCGGTAAAAACGTATTTGAATTGAAAGAATACGTGGAACAACACCACCCCGATTACGACGTGCGTGTATCTGTATTAGGCCACATGCAACGCGGAGGCTCTCCTTCTTGCTTTGACCGCGTATTGGCAAGCCGTATGGGCGTAAAAGCCGTAGAGTCTCTTCTCGAAGGTAAATCTAACTATATGGTGGGTATTCGAAATAACAAAATGGAACTCACTCCGCTTGAAAAAGCTATCAAAGGAAGTTCAAAAATAGATATGGAACTCTTGCGAGTAGCCGAAATAATGGCTACATAGTATTGTAAACAAACTAAAAATTAAATAACGAATAAATTAAAAAAAATTATGTCAGTAAAAATTGGAATTAACGGTTTTGGACGTATTGGACGTTTAGTATTCCGTGCTGCTTATGAAAGAGCCGACGTAGAAATCGTTGGTATTAACGACCTTTTGGATGTAGATTACATCGCTTACCTTTTGAAATACGACTCTGTTCACGGAACTTTCAAAGGCGACGTGAAAGTGCAAAATGGACACCTTGTAGTTGATGGTAAAGTAGTACGCATCACTGCTGAAAAAGACCCTAACAACCTTAAATGGAATGAAGTAGGTGCTGATGTAGTAGCTGAATGTACTGGTATCTTCACTACTTTGGAAAAAGCACAAGCTCACATCAACGCTGGTGCTAAAAAAGTAGTTATCTCTGCTCCTTCAGCTGATGCCCCTATGTTTGTAATGGGTGTGAACCACAAATCAGTAAAACCTACTGATACTATCGTGTCTAACGCTTCTTGTACAACTAACTGCTTGGCGCCTATCGCTAAAGTATTGAACGACAACTTCGGTATCGAAGAGGCTTTGATGACTACCGTTCACGCTACAACAGCTACTCAATTGACTGTAGACGGTCCTTCTAAAAAAGACTGGAGAGGTGGTCGTTCTGCCCTTTGCAACATCATCCCTTCAAGCACTGGTGCCGCTAAAGCTGTAGGTAAAGTAATCCCTGAATTGAACGGTAAACTTACTGGTATGGCTTTCCGCGTTCCTACTGCCGACGTTTCTGTAGTTGACTTGACTTTCCGCACTAAAAAATCAACTACCTTGGAAGAAATTAACGCCGCTATGAAAAAAGCTTCTGAAGGTGAATTGAAAGGTATCCTTGGATATACTGAAGACCTCGTAGTTTCTCAAGACTTTGTAGGTTGCAAAAATACCTCTATCTTCGATGCTAAAGCTGGTATCGGTTTGAGTGCTAACTTCTTTAAAGTTGTTTCTTGGTACGACAACGAAACTGGTTATTCTAACAAATTGGTAGATTTAGCTCAACACGTTGCTAAATTGTAATTTATAAAAATAAGGTGAGTTACCCAAATGAGGGTACACTCGCCTTTTTTAATACTTATAAAAAAACAACTTAAAAACCGAAACGATATGATTTTAATTGTAGACAGTGGAGCAACTAAGGCTGACTGGACTGCCTTAAACAGCAAAGGTGAAAAAATATTTTTTACCCAAACTTTAGGATTGAATCCCGAAGTACTTACAGAAGAAATTCTTGTAGAACGTATTACCACCAATTATCAATTGTTTGAGAATAGAAATACCGTATCAGAAATTTATTTTTATGGTGCTGGTTGTGGTACTGAACGCATTCGCTATTTCGTAGAGCGCAGCTTGGCTACTATCTTTAAAAACGCTAAAATAGAAGTGAAAGAAGATACTTATGCTGCTGTATTTGCGACTACTAACCCTACTGATAAAGCGATTGTTTGTATTTTAGGTACAGGTTCTAACTGTTCTTATTGGAATGGCAAAGATTTGTATCAAGCGGTAGATTCATTAGGTTACATCTTAATGGACGAATCAAGTGGTAACTTCTATGGCAAACGCTTGATTATTGACTATTTCTTTAAGAAAATGCCTGCTGACCTCGTTCAGAAATTTGAGAACCAATACGAATTGAGCTCTGATGTGATCAAAAATCACTTGTATAAGATGCCTAACCCTAATAGCTATTTGGCTACTTTTGCAAAATTCGTAGTAGAGAACAAAAATCACGACTATTGCCGTGATATGGTGAGAAAAGGTATGCAACTATTTGTAGACCACTGGATCTCTCAATATGAAGACCGTTACGAAGTGCCTATTAACTTTGTAGGTAGTATCGCTTTCTTCTTGCAAGATATTTTGGAAGAAGTATTGACAGAAAATAACCTCAAATTGGGTACTGTACTTAGAAAACCAATTGATGGTTTGGTAGCTTTCCACGTAAACAAATACTTTTAGTATTTATTCATAAAGCAAAAAATAAAAGACACTCACTGTAATGGTGGGTGTCTTTTTTGTGTTAGAACAATCCGTATAGAATACCGTCTATTTTGTTGATGATATCACCTAAATCTTCAGGGTTGTTTACAAAATCAATATTATCTACTTCAATGATGAGGAGCTTGCCTTTGTCATAACCTTTTATCCATTGTTCGTATCGTTGGTTGAGACGGTTGAGATAATCGATAGAGATGGAGTTTTCGTAGTCTCGACCGCGTTTTTGGATTTGGTTTACCAAGTTTGGGACAGAGCTACGGAGATATATGAGCAAATCTGGGGGAAGGACGAGGCGTTCCATTAGGGCGAATAGTGATTTGTAGTTATCAAAATCGCGAGAGGACATCAATCCCATTTCGTGCAAGTTAGGGGCGAAGATGTGTGCATCTTCATAGATGGTACGGTCTTGAACAATATCATTTCCTTTCTCTCTAAAATCAAGGATTTGGCGAAATCTACTGTTGAGGAAGTAGATTTGGAGGTTGAAGCTCCAGCGCTCCATTTGGTGATAAAAATCGTCTAAATAGGGGTTATCAACCACATCTTCAAAATGGGCTTCCCATTGGTAGTGTTTGGCTAATAGGGAGGTAAGGGTAGTTTTGCCTGCGCCTATATTTCCTGCAATTGCTATGTGCATTTTAGATTAGTTTTTTCAGCTTCTTCGCGCAAACACTTAATCATAGAGGTGTTCTTGATTTCTTGTATTACGAAAGAGCTTTGAATGTTAGAGATGATTTCTAATTTGGATATTTTGTGTACTACAAATCTCTGATAGTCTTCCATATCGTTGAGCATAACTTTTAGTAAGAAGTCGTAGCCTCCTGCCATATAAGAGGCTTCTAAAACTTCGTCTAAAGTACTCACGTATTTTTCGAACTCATTGAATAATTCGGCGCTATGCTTAAGGAGTTTTACTTGGCAATAAGCTACTAATTTTTTTCCTAAAGCCTTAGGATTGGCTACTGCTACGTACTTTTGAATTATTCCAAGAGATTCTAATCTTTTGATGCGTTCGTGAACTGGGGTGATGGAAAGTCCTACTTTTGCGGATAATCTTTTAATAGATTGTTTGCTATCTTGTTGTAGTTCATCTAAAAGCGCTAAATCAATACGGTCTAATGCATACATACTTTTATAAATTTATTGGGGTAAAATTAGAAAATATTTTTGATATAGCAGCAAAAAATGTAAAATATTTTTTCTGTTTTTTTATAATAGCCTCATAATCACTATTATTTTTAGATGAATAATTGGACTATAAAAGGTTGAAACCATAGAAATATTTTCTGAGTAAAGTATGTTTTACAGAACAGCTGAAATTTGATGGTAGTTGTATTCTTTTATATTTGAGGTTTACTTGTAATCAACTTTGACAATATGTATAAGAGTTCGGTTTTTCTGATAAGTTGGATAATTTTAATAGGTAGTAGAGTTTTGGAATTTCCGAAAGGGAACGGAATTTTTCAGAAGGGAGACGAGGGGAGTTTCGGAGGGGAAAAGCTATTGGGAGAGTACACTTAGCTTATACAAAGCTTATACGAACCTTATACGAATCTTGGACGATTGATATATAAAGGGTATATAAGTAATTGATTAATAATGTAATACAATAATACTAAAAACGCCAAAAACAGGGTTTCGGAGCGAAAGAAAAGAGAAGATGTGTTAGGCTTTAGGCAATAGGCAATAGGAGAGATGTGACGGGCAGGTGTGAGCCACACGGGCAAAGGAAAATTAGAGCCAATAGGCAATAGGGTTGTGACGGTCATTATTGTTGTATAAACATTTTTTTAATATTGTATAAACATCCCCCCTGCCCCCTTCAAAGGGGGAGATGCGACGGGGGTCGAATGACGAATGGTGAGGGAAACCTCCCCCTAGCCACTTACTTGGTAGTTGCGGACAACCTTCGGAGAGGGGAATGTAGTGACGGAAAAGGGAGAGAAATTTGTCTCGATTCACTTACTTGGCAATTGCTGATTTCCTTTTTGAGTGGAAGCTATGGGGGTAGAAGGAGGTGTAAAATACAAGATTTTGCATTTAATTTGCGCATTTCGTTTAATTATTGTAGCTTTGCCACTGCTATTGAAAATAATATTACATTTAAGATGAGTGAAATAGACTACAAATTTGTACATAAAGATTTTAGAATCAATGGGTTTCCTATTGATAGAGAACGGCTTATTATCTTAGCGGTTGCCTACGTAAAGGACGGATTGCCTTACCGAAAGTCGGTAGGGAGATTTCTTTTGGACTGGCTTGACGACCGGGATTATATAGAGGCGACGACCTCGGGTTCGACTGGGGTTCCTAAACAGATTCACTTAAAGAAACAAGGGATGGTTAATTCGGCTTTGGCAACAGGGGAGTACCTTCATCTTTCACCTAAAAACAGAGCTTTATTGTGTTTGCCTACGGACTTTATTGCGGGTAAGATGATGCTTATTCGGGCGATTGTTTTGGGCTTACATATTGATATTATTCGTCCGTCGTCAATGCCGTTATCGCTTACGAGCAAGGATTATGATTTTTGTGCGATGATACCTTTGCAAGCGGCGAAATCGCTTACTGATTTACCACGTGTGAAGAAGGTGATTTTAGGAGGAGCGTCGATAGATGGGGAGTTGGAGGCTAAGTTGCAACACATTCCTACTGAGGTGTATTCATCATACGGAATGACTGAAACTATTTCGCATATTGCGATGCGCAGGGTAAATCACACCGAGGAGCACGAAACTACCTATAAAGCGATGCCGAATGTTACTTTTACGCAAGACGACCGTCATTGTTTGGTGATTAATGCGCCTTTGATTGCTGACCACCCTGTGGTTACGAATGATATGGTAAACTTGATTTCGCATACTGAATTTGAGTGGTTAGGGCGTTTTGATAATATTATCAATTCGGGGGGCTTTAAAGTATTCCCAGAGAGTGTGGAACATAAAATTAAAAAATACATCAAGGGTGATTACTTTATCACTAAGGAGCCTGATGATGAGTTAGGACAACGCGCAGTGCTTTATGTGCAAGGCGATGAGAAGGATTACCCTACTTTGGCACACGATATTTATATGGATAAGGATATGTTGAAATACGAAGTGCCCCGCCAAATTTATTTTGTTCCTGAGTTTGTATACACTGATAATCAGAAACTGAGAAGGGACGAGACGGTTAAGAAATACAAGAAATAAGTATGAAGTTAAAGAGATTTATCCCTTATATATTGCCTTATAAACGAGATGTGATACTGAATGTGTTTTTCAATATTCTTTATTCACTCTTTAGCGCGCTTTCGTTTGTGGCACTCATTCCGATGCTTGACGTACTTTTTGGCAAGGCGCAAGCGGTGGCTGAAGCTCCTGTGTATTCGGGTAATTTATTAGATTTAGGAAGCTATGGCAAAGCTTATTTGAATTACAAAGTGGGTAGTTTGGCGGGTGAGAACACTATTTGGGCGTTGGCTATTGTGATTGCTTTGGTACTTTCGCTTTTTTTGCTGAAGAATATGTTTAGTTATTTGGCATCTTTCTTCATTACTCACTTGCGCAATGGTGTGCTTAGGGATTTGCGAGACAGTTTATATAAGAAGATTATAAACCAACCGATAGCTTTTTTCTCGGAACAGCGCAAGGGTGATATAATGTCGCGTATGATAGGTGATGTGAATGAGGTGCAAAACTCAATGCTTTCGGGTTTGGAGGCTTTTGTGAGAGAGCCACTCACTATTCTCTTTTCTATTTTGGTAATGCTGGGTATTAGCGTGAAGCTCACTATATTTACGTTTGTGTTTATTCCGATAGCAGCGGCAGTAATTTCGAGGATAGGTAAATCACTAAAAAAGAATTCAATAGCTTTACAACAAGAGCAAGGTAAGTTTCTGTCGCTTATAGAAGAGACTATAGGTGGATTACGGATTATAAAGGCGTTTAATGCTGAGGGAATATTTACCAAAAGTTTTGGGGAGTCGAGTAATACTTTCAACCGTTTGAGCAATAAGGTGATGAATCGTCAGAACTTAGGGTCGCCAATGAGTGAGTTTTTGGGTATAATGATGATTGCTGTTTTGTTGTGGTTTGGGGGCTCTTTAGTGTTGGTAGATAAGACATTAGAGGGCACTCAGTTTATTGCCTTTATGGGATTAGCCTACAATATTCTCACACCAGCAAAAGCTATTAGCAAGGCATCGTATGATATGCGTAAGGGGAATGCAGCGGCAGAGCGTATTTTGGAAATTCTGGATTATGACAATCCTATCAGAGAGCGCGAGAATCCTGTGGTAATTTCTGATTTTACTAAGGCTATAGTTCTGAAAGATATAACTTTTGCGTATGCTGAACACCCTGTGCTTACTCATTTTTCTTTGGAAGTGCCTAAGGGAAAGACGGTTGCTTTGGTGGGACAGTCGGGAAGTGGTAAGAGCACGATTGCGAACCTTATCACTCGTTTTTATGATGTAAATCAGGGTGAGGTGCTTATTGATGGGGTGAACGTGAAAGATATGCAAACGGCTTCGCTCAGGAGACTCATAGGGGTAGTGTCGCAGGATTCGATTTTGTTTAACGATACGATTAAGAACAACTTGCTGATAGGAAAACCTGATGCTACTGATGAAGAGATTATTACAGCTGCTAAAATTGCCAATGCGTATGAGTTTATCAAAGATTTACCTAAAGGTTTTGAAACGAATATAGGCGATGCGGGAAGTAAACTCAGTGGCGGACAGAAACAGCGCTTGAGCATTGCACGTGCGGTGCTGAAAAATCCACCTATAATGGTGCTCGACGAGGCAACTTCGGCACTTGATACCGAAAGCGAACGCTTGGTACAGAGTGCGCTCGAAAATATGATGAAAAACCGTACTTCGGTAGTGATTGCGCACCGCCTTTCGACTATCCAAAATGCTGACTTGATAGTGGTAATGCAAAAAGGACAAATAGTAGAACAAGGCACTCATACAGAACTGATGCAAAAGAACGGTATGTATAAAAAGTTAGTGGAAATGCAATCGTTTGAGCAATAGTTTTAGTACATATATCAAGCAAAGAAATTATTAAACGAATTTTAAAGCAAAGGGAGGATTCTAAAGAAAGAAGTTTGAAAAAGGGAAAAAGTATCTTTTGACTGGAGCTAAGGTGAAGGTAGGGCAACTAATAACACAGAAACAGAGGTCTACATCTTTGTATTTAGAGCTCTTGCAAGAGGATGCTGGTAATTTTTACTTTTTTTGTAACTTTGCACCCAGAAAGATTATAATAAAACAGACAAAACTAATGAAGAATTTTATAGAAGAATTGCGCTGGCGCGGTATGATTCAGGATATAATGCCTGAAACGGAACAACACCTTGTGGAAGGCTTACGTTCTGCCTATGTGGGGATTGACCCTACCGCCGACTCACTACATATTGGTCACTTAGTGGGTGTGATGATGTTGCGTCATTTTCAAAACTGCGGTCATAAACCGTACGCACTCGTAGGAGGGGCAACGGGAATGATAGGAGATCCTTCAGGGAAATCAGTAGAACGCAATTTGCTCACCGAAGAAGTATTAGCGCACAATATAGCGGGTATTAAAAAACAATTGGCTAAGTTTCTTGACTTTGAGAGTACTGCTTCTAACCGTGCCGAACTTGTGAATAACTACGATTGGATGAAGAACTTTTCATTCTTGTCGTTCATTCGCGACATCGGCAAGCATATCACAGTGAACTATATGATGGCAAAAGACTCAGTTAAAAAACGCTTTGACCCAAATGAGAATACTGACGGAATGTCGTTCACTGAGTTTTCTTACCAACTTTTGCAAGGTTATGACTTCTTGCATTTATATCAAGAAAAACAACTTACCCTACAAATGGGAGGTTCCGACCAATGGGGGAATATTACGACAGGTACCGAACTTATTCGCCGTATTGCTGGAGGTAAGGCTTATGCCCTCACTTGTCCGCTTATTACTAAAGCCGACGGTACGAAATTTGGTAAGAGCGAAGGCGGTAATGTATGGCTTGACCCAGAGAAGACCTCGCCTTATAAGTTTTACCAATACTGGATCAACACTTCGGATGCCGATGCACAGCGTTATATCAAAATCTTTACAATGCTCAGCAAAGAGGAAATTGAGAGTCTTACCGCTCAGCACGCAGAAGCGCCTCACTTGCGCGTGTTGCAAAACAAGTTGGCAGAAGAGCTCACTATGTTGGTACACGGACGCGAAGAATTGGAGAAAGCACAAAAAGCATCACAAATTCTCTTTGGTAATTCTACCTCAGCTGATTTACGCTCTTTGGATGAGAAGACCTTCTTAGAGGTGTTTGATGGCGTACCTCAAGCGGAAGTAAGTGCTACCGACATCGCTGGTGGGTTGGATATGATTGCTATTCTTTCAGCTAAAACAGGTTTTATTAGTTCTAACTCTGAAGCTCGTCGTGCTTTGAAAGAGAACTCTATTTCGGTAAACAAAGAGAAAGTAGGCGAGGAGTACCAAATAGGTGATAAAGACCTTATTGACGGTAAGTTTATCTTGCTACAGAGGGGAAAGAAAAATTACTTTATAGTGAAGAAAGTGTAAGTACTTACCCCCGTTTCTCTGTCCCAAGTAGAGGAGGGCAATCCGAATCGGAGTAATCCGAAGAGGGACAATCTATAAAGAGGATAATTCAACATATTACAAAGGGGCGAATTGCAATTCGCCCCTACATAAAGCGGCGCAAAATGACTATCAGCTATGAAAACACTTCTTTATATCTTATTACTCTTGTTAGTCATTGCTTGTAAGCCTTTAGATATGACTTCTGTAGAAGGGGTGAATTTCTATCCTTATGCAGAGGATAGTATCTACAAGCAAGGTGAACTATTTCCTCTATTGCCAGAAGATGCTGAAAAAGGAAGCTATCAGTACCTAAACTTCAAAGTAATGTTTGAAGGCAGATACTTGCACCTTAGCTACGATAAGTTGAACAACTCAGAGGTTGTTACTGAAACAAAGACCTTTAAAGGACGTTGGCGCAAACGCGGTTGGAAGTATGTCCTCAACCACAATATACTCCCGTTTTTTCCTATTCTCTCAGGAGAAACTCTTCACAAGATATATCTTAAACCTAAAGGACAGCAAGACTTAGAGGTACATCAGTATTACCGAGATTGGGCATTCTCTTTGCTTTTCGGTTGGGGAGGAGATTCAGGAAACTACCGTTTGTACTTCAAGGCTAAAGAATTGTTACCCCAGCCAGTAGTTTATTTTGAGCAAGGACATTTAGGATTGATGAAGGGAAGTGCTGTGCTCATTCCTGCTCAGTATAACGAAATAACTTTGTTTAAAGAAGGAGTGTCACAGGTGAGGAAAGATAGTTTATGGGGACTTATCAATACAGAAGGGAAAGAACTCACTTCAATTATATACAATAACATATCTTATGAAGATCATTATAAAGAACCTCCTTTCTTTTTAGTAGAGAAAGATAATCTTTGGGGCACTATAGATCTCAAAGGTAAGGAAATTATTCCTATTGAATATCAACATTTGCAGTATGAATGGATATCCCTCTCTCTGAGATTACTATTAGCACAGAAAGAAGGTCTTTGGGGATTTATTAATATGAAAGGGGAGGAAGTACTACCGTTTGCCTATGACTATATTTATAAAGGTAATTATGGTTATGCCTTAGTGAAAGGCGACAAAGTGGGCTTCTGGAGTTATTCGAAAGAAGAAAGGCGTTTTATTTCAGCTGTCTACACTAAGATAGATGAGAGCACCTTGTACAACGATTATACTTTAGTGTACGACGGATTCAATCCTCTTTTTATAGATAGAGAGGGCAATGAGTATGACCCTCAAATTGATGAGGTGAGAGGAACTGATGCTTTCTTTGGCTACTCGCAACGTGACAGCAAAGTGAAGATAGGCGATAAATATTACTATCCTAATATAGAGAGCAAGCGTGCGCCTAGAAAAGAAATCTTTTAATCTTCATCTATTATATGTACCCCAAAAAGATTAGTAAATATCTCTTCTACTTTAGTATAATCCGATTGCCGTACTGCTAAATGCAACTCACAGTTTTCAGTAAGCAGTTGTTGCGTAATACTGAGGTTTTGTTCCTTCACTACGCGCATCACTTTGTTCATTAATGGGTATTCAAAGCGGATGATGAGCTCTTCGGTAATGAGCTTTTCTATAACTTCTACTTCTTGTAGAGTAAGCTGAGCTGTCGTTTTATAAGCCTGTACTAATCCGCCTACGCCTAATTTTATTCCTCCAAAATAGCGTACTACAATCAGCAATACATTGGTCAGTTCAAAAGATTGTATCTGTCCATAAATAGGAATGCCTGCCGTGTTGTTAGGCTCACCGTCATCGTTGGCACGGTAGCGCTGGTGAGTACCATAGCCTAATTGCCACGCATAACACCAATGCCGTGCTGAAAAGTGTGCTTTCTTCACGGCTTCGAGATGTGTCTTTATTTCCTCTTCAGAAGTAACAGGAAAAGCATAGCCTAAGAATTTGCTACTCTTCTCCTTAAAAATTACTTCCTCCACGGAATCAAGTATTGTTTTGTACGTATCCACTTACCTGTTACTTTTGCTTGTTACCTATTGAAAGGTGTATTTCACTGAAAGTCCTGTGCGGATAGTAGTCATTGGGAAGGCAGTTGAGATAGCCGATTTAGAGAAATTATATTGGAAATAATACGATGCTAAAAGGTTGCGACTGAGGGCGTACTCAGCAGTAAAATTACCTAACCAAGAGGTTTGCCCAGCGGTTACTTGGTTGTTGAATATCTCCATATTGCGTATCACAGTAAACTCATTGAGGTAAGAAAGTGTGCCTTTCAGTACTAAATCGCTCTTTAGCGTAGTAAGGTTACCATTTACTCGAGTAACGAAACGCAAATCTTTGAATCGATAGCCTACCCCAAATTTATACTCTCGTTTGAGTATTTCAGTAAGGTAATCGTTATCCAAGCTGATGGAAATAGTACGGTCACGATTAAACTCAGCGAGTAAACTCATAGAGTTTTTAAGCTCCATATCGGCTCTAATAAGTGGATTAAACTGTTCAGCAAGGGTAACAGTAGAATACAGTTTTTCGTTGAGAAAATCGCCTGCTACGTTCGTTTTATTAGGGTTTGCAGGTTCGTATTCTAAGTTCGTACGGAACTCACTAAGTGAGTAGCTTGCGCGATAACCGTGTGCTAATGAGAAACGACGGAAAGTATTCTTAATAAACTCTACGCGCATTAGTCCCGTATAGCGTATATTCCACTCAGGAATAGGAATATTCTTGAATGCATCAAGTGATACCCCACTGGCGCTACCGCCTGAATAAGCCGCAAAGAAAGCAGGAATCATTACCGCTTGGCTCTTCTTGCTATAGCCTATTGGGTAGCCTTCAGCGTCTACATTAGCAGGATTTAACCCCCGCTCCTCAGCCAAACGGCGCGCTACCGTAAGTCGGTTATCTTTAAAACGCTCAAAGGCTGCCGAATTGTATTCGTCTATCTTATTGAAGGTAGTTGCTATCAAGTTGGTAGAGATATTAAAGCTACCCACTTGGTTACCCACTAATTTGTTATATACAAAATTGCGTACCTCAAAAGTCTCGGTGTAATTCTCGGTGTATTGTCTATTGGCTTTTAGGTTGATTTGCAAATCAGGAATCGGTTGTAAGTTAGCCGTAAGCAATAGTTGTTTCTCTTGTGATTTGATGTATTGATCGTTGAAATCAGGAAACTCAGTAAGGTAACCGCGTTTTGCCATTTCATAACGCAAATCGGTTTGGTCGCCAAACATAAATCCTGCCGACGGTTTAAATGTTCCTAAGAAGCCCACTTGTTGTGTATATCCTGGTATGGTGCGAGCATTCGTAACCGAGTAGTTCACCCCTGCAGTCTTGAGCATTGTCAAGAAAGTTTTAGCCACACTCGCTTTTTCTCCTCTTGGGGTAGCTTTTACGCCCAAGTAACGATACAGCTGGTCAAAAGTTAGGTTGGCTGTAAAGTTATGTGTATTGCCGTTTTGCAAGGTATTTACTTCTTGTCGCGCCAACTGCAAAAGGGTTTGTGAACCGCGCTGATAGTCGAAATCACCAGAGTAAGTATAGTTAGCTTTCATAAATTCAAAGAAAGGAAACTTACTAAAAGGTAAATCATAATTCACTTGGAACTTCGAGAAGAAGTGATCAGGAGTTCCTAAATCCCAGAAATCCGACCAAAGTGATACATCTTTATTCACACCTGATATATCGCCATTGCCATCATATACATAGTAGTTGCGAATGATACTGTTATTCGTTGCATTGAAGTTCAATCGCAATGATTTAGTGAGATTGTAATTGATAGCATATTGGTGATTCATTTGGTAATTGCGCTGTTGTAGCTCAGGAAGCGATTTTTGCTGACTTGCATTCACGCCATCAAAATATACATCGCGGAATGACTGCTTGGTAAACGAACGATTGATGTCCGAAGTGAACATTATGCTGGTAGGCAAGATGTTCAAGTTCACATCTGCTAACCATTGCCAATAGCGCTTCCCAGCAAACTTACTACTTTTCTTGAACGGCTCTATAGCAGTAGGTTTGAAGGTATAGTTGTACATAAATCCTGCGCGTACTTGTTGCTCATCTTCGTAACGCAACTCATAATCGCGGTGGTTCTTCTCGTTGTAAGCGTAGTTAAAAGTAAAGTTCTCTATGTTGTAAATCCGATTCTTCTGTCCTTCAGCTAAGTTTTTCTTAACACCAATCAGGTTAATACCGCGCCTTAGCGTATAATCTTCTGCTTGTTCTTTAATGATTTCTCGCTCACGTGCGTTTTGTGCTACGTCCAATCGGTCTTCTAACTTGATGTCTTGATATACGGGGTCGTATTCTGGTGTCGAAAGTTTTTGCGAGTGATTTAAGCCTACGGGTATTTGCATATTCCACTTAGGAGGTAATAACTTACCTGCATTGATGTTCATCATTACGTCATACTCGCGTGTACTTTCCAAGGCACGCTGATTAGGCGCTTGATCTACTGCCCCAAAACCTACCGTGTGCATACGTCCCGTAGCCGAGATATTCAACAGTTCAGAAGCATTAGCATCAAGTGAACCTACAGCTGCCCAACCGCCATTGTTCTCCAATTCAGCTACACGCAATTCGTTAAACCAATACTCCCCACTTAGTCCATTAGTTCCCGATACGTTCTTCACCCCTATCATCACGGCTCTTACACTACCGAGCGACGGGTTCCCTTTGATTACATAACGGTTTTGTCCCGCTACGTGTGGCGCACTCTCAGGTACTACGTTAAAGTTTGCATCGTAGTATACCGCATCACTCATCGTTTGGTTGCGTATACTTATGGCTTTTAGTTTGGTCAGTACGTCCATTGGTATTACCAATTGGTTGTTTTGTGGCCATATCAATTGCTCTGTCGAAGCACCCGCAGGCGTTACCTGCAAAGGTACTTCCACTTGGTAATAGTTATCGTTAAAGTCGGTACCCACCCGCAAGAAAGCTACCGCCTGATTATCGCTCAGTGGTTTGTTCTTATACGCTTCGGCGTGTACAAACATCTTGATGTATTTATACTGCCGCAGGTCAAAACGCAAAGCCTTATAAACTGCCCTACTGTCGTTGTTTTCAAGGTTATCCACTATGTAAGATAAAGCCTGCTCGTTCTGTTCTATCAAGGTGTTGTTAGTATTGATGCGCTCACGGCGTACCCCTGGTGGCATACGGTAAGGAATAGGCTGACGAGTTTCGTTCTCAATCAGGTTCACTGAGTTGATTTCTACTTTGGTGCCGTCATCACTTGGGTCGTCCTTATCGGTGCTGAGGGTATAGTTGTAATAACGCCAGTCTCCGCGAATAAGGTCAAGCGTACCAAAGCGTAAGAGCATCTCGTTTTGGAAGCCTGTGAGGTACATACGCATATGCGTCATCGAGTTGATGATATCCATCTTGTCATTATTACTCAATGGAAATTGGAATCCTTCACGCCACATCTCTCCACTGGCAATCGGTATTTTAAACTGTATCCAGCGGGCACTTACTTGTTGCCCGTTAGGTGCTTCCACTGATACCGTGCGAATATCATTCACATAAGGGTCGGCAGTGCTGATATTAGGGTGCATACGCACGCGGTATTCCAGGTAATTATTAGCGGTATTCATCGTATAATCACCGTTGATATCTTCGTAATCAGGAATCGTAGTCGAACCTCTATTCGTATTAGTTACTGCCACAGGCGAGTTTCCTTGTGTACCATTGTAGTTGTAATAACGATTCAAAATACCTCCACCGCGCGCCAAAAAGTATTCGTAGTTATCCATCGCAGGGTCGTTAGGTGATGTCCCTACGTTATTGCTGTATATCCTCGCTTCGTCCGCATCGTTCAATCCGTCAAGCCCTATATCTTGCAAGTTACGGTTAGATGAGTTGTCGTCAAAAGCGTATATTAGCGATTGTGCCGCAGGTACTTTACCCCAAGATGAAGTATTCACACTCGAGGTTGAAGAAAGCCCTGGCAAGCCGTTTTCGTACTGCTTCCTACCATCTTTTAGCACGTCCTCTGAGATATTTCCTAAGTTGAAAACTAATTCTCCATCGCCACTGTATTCACCTGAATAATACGGGTCCATCACCCAGAATTGCAAGAACTCTATATTACTTTCTTGAAAGTCTGAATAGCTCATACCACGCATAATCCCCGCCCATTTATCGTTTTGGGTACGAGACGCAAAACTGGGGTCGTTGTTATAAGGTCCTTTTACGTTTGGATAATAAGCCAAGTCTAAAGTAGTTTGTACCAATGATTGCCCTTGTGCTAATTGCTGTTGCGGGAATATTTCTTCTATAAAAATACGGCGTGTACTGTTCTTTGAAATCTCGCTACTGCTTATTTCCGAAGGCTTTTGGTTTGAATAAAACACAGGGTCTATGGTATACCACGATAGCTTAGCACGCCCATAACCATTGCGTAAGTTATCAGGGTCGTCAGGTCCATTACCGTAGAGGGTGCGCGAAGCCGTACCACTACCTTGCCCAAATTCCAAAGGCGTACTTGCCAATTTCCACGCAAGTGGCGAACGCATATCAATAGTGGCTTGTGCTGCCTCAAAGTCATCTAAATATACGGTGGTCTCTCCGTCAAAATCATCTGCCTTAGGGGTGCCTGCTCTAAGGTAAGCAAATTCACCTCGTATTGATAGATTCGATGGTGCATCGCTCTTGATAGTAGGAATACGGTTTACCCAGCGGGTAAGGAAAGGTAATTCAGTAGAGTAAGTTCCTCCAAAACCAAAGATAGTATTGTTTACAGCTTCTTGTCCGTAGCTGGTCTTTTGGGTATAAGGTCGTTCCCGTAGATTCACGATAGAACCCCCAATGATAAACTTATCGTTAAACTTGTGTTCCACATTCACACCCATAAAGCGGGTAGTTTGTCCACCAAAAATAAGGTTGTTTTCCACCGACACCTGTATGGGCAAGTTGCTGGCTTCTAAGCTCGGGTTAATAATCTCCACAATACCCGATTGGTAATCTACCAAGTAGTCTAACCCTTCCACTAATATACGCCCTCCTGCAATCACGGTTACTGAACCACGAGGTACGTTAAAAGCCCCTAACGAAATCCCCCTTCTTCCCGATGACTTGTAGCGTCCCTTCATCTGGAACTTATTCTTGTCGCCGTCCATCTGGGCTTGAGTTTTGGTATTTTTATACAGTGAGGTATATACGTATTTCCGTTGATTGTCGTTGTAAGTCGCAGGGTCGTCGTAACCTGTGCCACCTCCTAAGGTGTTGTACAGGAATTCACCAAAAGGTTCCACTTTAGTAAAGAAGATTTTACCGTATTGTTCATCTACGGTAATGCCCGGAACAAAATCGAAGAACCCGTCACCACCTGGCTGAGGGTCGTTGTATTTATTGAGTCGGTCGAAGTTGAAAAGGTTTAACAGTATGCGGTCTTCCAAACCTGTAGGCCAACCGTTATTGTTTACTTTTTCGATATAGTTAATAGGGGAGGGGTTGGAGTAGAAGATATTCATACGGAAATCTTCTGGTGAAAGCTGTGCCGAACCTACTGAATACACATTCTTCATCATCAAATCCCAAATTGGGTCTTTCACATTCAGGCGGTTACTTTTGAGCATCTTCAGCACCAAAAGGTTGTTGGTAATCGCATTGTTACCACCTCCGTAAAACTGGTTCGTAGTTGCCGAAATACCGTCGTTCGCAAACTCACCCACTTGATACACTTGGCTACCGTAGGTATATTGGTAAGCTACCGCCAATACCTCGTCGCTACTAAGGGCTGTGCTCAGCGAGATATAACCGAGTTTGGTATCCACCTTATAATCCACCCCTTCTTCAAGTTTACGGGCATTCTCTATAATAGCGTAGTCATATCCTTGACTCACATACGAGCTATTCGTACCAAACCCTTGTTGTACAGTCGCTACATCGCGGATAGCACTGGTCAGCACCGAGTTCGGAGTGTCCAATTGTGTAGGGTCGTATTTATTAGCGCGGTTGGCAGGCATATTATTAGTAGTAGCCGTAAAGAACCCAGCACCAGCTTTATTCCCCAAACGCGTATTTTCCATTCGGGGCTCTCCTAAGTCTTGTACAGCCAAGATATTGCGGATATTCCCCATACGGCTATTGCGGTTGGTTACCCAAACCTCCAAACGTGTGATTTGTACTTTACTGTTGATAAATGGGTAGTTCTCTAAAGCGCGGTCATAGTTATCACGGAAGAATTGTGCTAAGAAGTAGTTGCGGTTTTCGTCATAGTCAAGAGCCGAAAATTCAAACTCTGTAATAGTGCCACTGCCTTGCGCACTTACGGTTTTGCGCTCCGATTTCTGTTCCGAAAACACACCCGTGATAGTAGTACGTCCAAATTTTAGCTCTGTTTTTACCCCAAACAAACTCTGGGAACCTGTGATGAGCGAATTCGACATTGGCATCGAAATATTACCTAATTCTATTTTTTGTACGATGTCGTCTTCATCAGGAGTATATTCTAATTTAAATACATTTTGGAAATCAAAAGAGGCTTGAGTGTCATACTGAGCGTTAAGCGTCAATCGTGTACCTATTTTACCGGTAAGTCCCAAACTGATGCGTTGCTCAAAATCTAAGCCCCACGAACTCCTGTAACGCGGACTCACTACGGGGTTGTCGTTGCGTGTATAGCGCACACCCAAATCCACCCCCACACTTCCCTGAGGTATCAGCTCTATATTCCGTCCCCCAAATACGCTTTCAAAAAAATCAGAATTTACGTATAATTCAGGCAAGAGGTCTCGTTGCGTTTTTCTCTTATCGGCAGTATTACTTTGTGTGTCGCCTATAGCGTCCAATTTAGTCCGGTAGTATTCCTTCATACGCTCGCGCAACACCAAATTCTCATATTGTTGCACCGTGAGAAACATAGGCGTAGAGAGGTCGTAATTCCCTAATTTCTCAGTGTATACATAGCGGTCGAGCGTCGGGTTATAGGTGTACTGTTGCACAATGCTTTTAGGTTGTTCCAGCCCTATACGCCCAATGCCGTTGCGCACGGTCGTCTCAGTTTGAGTACTCGTAGCGGTTTGGGTCGTAGGGGTTACTTGTGCTTGAACACTAAATCCTGCTAAAAGTAGTAGAAATACGGTTAAACGTTGCTTTACTGACATCTTATAAGAAATAATTAAACACCTATAAACCAAATTATTGCTATAATTTTGTAATCTCTCTTTTGGCAGATAGGTATATTACGGGAAATGTATTTGGGTGCAAAAATATAAAATAAACTATAATTAGCAAAGCATATCGCTTTTTTTTCTACACGCACTGTGTAAATTATTTTTTTTAATATACTCCACCTTCACCCTATATTATCTTTACTCAAAATATTACTTTTCACTTTTCATTTTTTACTTTTAACTCCATTCCACCTTCGTTTTCACATTATTGCATTCCTCCTTTTTTACCGTTTCTGCACCCTTCACCAAGAGTTTTTTAAAAATGGCTTACCGTGTTACGACCTTTTACAAGGTTCAAGCACTAAACAGCCATTTCACAAGGCACAGCTTCAATTTTGTCTTAATTTTGAAATCAATTTAGTTTAATTTCTAAGACACAACCTCACTTTTTTACCCCTACCTCACATTATTTACTGTCTCCCCATACTTTGTTAAAGTTTCAAACTTTGGCAAAGTTGGAATCACCTTCTCCCTTCTATGCACTCTTCAGGTTTAAGTTTTTGTTTGATCACTCTTTTTCCTTCACTTAATTAACACTTTTTAACTCTCCTATTTACCCCTTTTAACTGCTAACTCTCAATAACTTATATACCCTTTGTATAACAATCGTCCAAGATTCGTATAAGCTTCCTATAAGCTTTGTATAAGCTAAGTACATCATAACACCATCTCTGATACTTTCCGATTTTTTATGTGTCTATCCGAGATTCTCCGATAACACACCTTCGCAATTCTCTTTCTCCTGCAAAAAATAAGGCAATGGTATTTCTCACCATTGCCTTATAACAACTTTTACGTTTTTATATTTTCCCTTCATTTACTCATACAACCCAAACTTGCCTATGTAGCTCGCACTTACATCAAGCTACCGTCAAAGAGAAAAGGTAGTAAATCTTTAATAGAAGCCGTTCTGATAATATTCCCTTCAGCCCCCATAAAGTAAACAGGTATTAACTTTTTCTGCTTAGTCTCGTATTCCGAAAGCGATTGTCTACACGCTCCACAAGGCGAAACAGGATAGCAAGTAGGGTCTTCAGCACTGCCCGAAATAGCAATCATCTCTATTTCTTCATCAGGACATTGCGTAGATGCCTGGTAAATAGCCACTCTTTCAGCACATAATCCCGATGGATAAGCTGCATTCTCTTGGTTAGAACCTATAAAAATCCGTTCGTTTTTAAGTCTAACTGCCGCTCCTACCTTAAATTTAGAATAAGGAGCGTACGCATTCTCTCTAGCCATAACAGCTTGTTGCATTAATTCTTGCGCTTCTTGGGGTAGGTCAGTAATTCCCTCAAAAACGCTATATTTGATGTTTAATTGCTTCTCTGTTTTCATAAGTGAATATTCAATATTTGATTTTATGGTGCAAATATACAGAAAATATTCGAAACTAATACATCTTAATCAAGGTTTTAGCATTTTAAAATCTTCTCTACTCTCAATAGGTGTGTTTTGGTATTCCAATGTCCAGCCTACAGTGCGAGTAGCAAAGATGAGGTTAGAAAGCTCGGTGATCAATCGGTTTTCGGCATTGGTTCTCAAGGCGGAAGCATTTACTTTGCGTTCGAGTTCAGCTTTTACTTTCTTCTGTATCTTCTCAACATCAGTGGGGGTAAAAGGGTTTACCTGACTTTGGCTCACATCGTAATACTTCATCGTAGGGTATATTTTTATTTCAGCCTCTGGTATTGACTTGATAATGACTTTTTTCTGCTCTTCGTTTACCTCGTAGTTAATTTTATGTAGGTCATAAGCTACCGTCACATCGGCGTTGACTACGGTGAGTATCTTCTTGTCAAACGACAGTAAGTCCATAAAGTACTTTTGGGTATCGGTATAGGAGAGCACTTCGGCAAAGTGTCCTTCGGTAACTACGAGCTTGCTGACGTTGGCGATTTGCGTTTGTATGAGAGCGGTGTCGGCTTCCAAACGCTCTTGATTTTCTTTTTTATCGGTGAAGTATTTCACTAATAGTAGGGCGGCTACCGCTACTACTACTCCTAATAAAAATTTTTTCATATTGGTTTCTTATTATATAAGGATTTAATATTTAAAGGCCTCGCACAGATTTCACGGATAACACGGATTTGAGATGTAAGTAATATTTAGTTATGTAGTTCCGTCCACGGATTTTAGCCGCAAGCGGCTTGGATTTCACAAAATATACCGTAAGTAGAATTGTAAATTGAGTCTCTTATTATACCAAACTGCTGTTATTTATTTGCAAAAGTATACCCCAAAAAGCAGGCCAAAATGCCCAGACCAACGCTTCCTACTACATAGAATATCGCTTTTAGGAGTTCGTTGTGGTGTAGCAATTGTAGGGTTTCTAATGAGAATGTAGAGAAGGTGGTAAAGCCTCCTAAGATTCCGGTCATTAGGAGTAGAATTAGATGGGGATCGGGTTCTCTATTCTTGAAATAAGCGTAAAGTAACCCTATAAAGAAACAGCCTAATACATTGATAATAAAAGTTCCTACAGGGAATGATGCTTCTCCCCATCTCTTGAATACAAGCGAAATTGCATAGCGCAATGTTCCTCCTATACCACTTCCGAGAGCTACTATAAAGAACGATTTGAGCATATAGATATATGGGTGTTATTGAGTGCAAAGTTACAAAATAATAAGCAAATAGAAAAAGAGGGTGTCCGAAAAGTTTGTTTTGCGTGGGCGTTTGCCAAACGCCCCTACATAACATACTGCAAAAGCGACTGATTAGGTTACAATGTCAATACCTATATCATTAGGGTCGGTGATTATAAAATTCCCGAAGCTGCAAGGGAGTTCATTCCATTAATAGCTGCGGGAAAACCTGCATAAATGGTCATTAGGAGCATTATTTCTTTTATTTCTTCTGTGGTAAGTCCTACATTGTGTCCTGCTTTGATATGAAACGCCAACTCGTTAGGGAAATTTCCTAAGGCTGTAAGCGCCGCAATGGTAGCAATTTGTCGGTAGCGAGGTGAGAGGTTCTCTCGACTATAGACATCACCATAAGCATATCCTATTGTCGCTTCAATAAGCTCAGGTGCCCAATTGCGGTACTTTGCAACAAAGGCATCAGCTTGCTCAGGAGCAATGGCTTTTAGGGTATGTAAACCTTTTTGCTGTCTGTCCGCTTGTGTAACCATCGCTTTTTTGCCCTCTTTATCGGTGAGACCTTGTGATTTGCGTTCCGCTAAAACTTCTTGTAGTGCCGTAAAACCGTTGATAGCCGCTGGGAAGCCTGCATACACGCTCATTTGTAAGAGTACTTCTTTTATTTCACTAATGGTACTACCCGTATTGAGGGCTCCGTTGAGGTGTACTTTCAGCTGTGGACGTGCATTGCCCATAGCTGTGAGTGCCGCAACAACGGCTATTTCTTTTTCTTTGAGAGGTAAGCCTTCACGTGCATAAATATCACCGAAAGAGTACTCAATAATATACTGAGCGAGTTCAGGCGATAGGGTTTTGAGGCTTTCCACTACTTTCTCGCCAGCCTCTCCATCAATCTCTTGGAGCTTCTTCCAGCCCCTTTCGTAACGTTCTGAATGTTTCATAGTCTGCTTTATTTGTGCATTTACAGTTGCTATTCCCCATAAGGAGATGATTAATAGAATGGTTTTCATCTTTTTGGGGACAAAGGTATAGCAAGAGAGCGTTATGGTTATAGGACTTTTATAGGTTTGTTCGGTACTTTTCTCTAAAAGCAGAAGGAGTGAGGTTTGTTTTCTCTCTAAAAAGACGAGTGAAGTAAGAAGGATCGTCAAAGCTTAAACGATAGGCGATTTCGTTTATAGTAAGCGAGGTGTAGAGCAATAAGCGTTGGGCTTCGGTGAGCGTTACAGATAGGGCTAATTGCTTAGCGGAGAGTCCTGTATGAGATTTGCATAACACATTCAGCGTTTCGGCAGAGATTTGTAACCATTCGGCATATTGTTGTATACTGATACGATTGCCCAAATGTTGAGAGAGCAGTTGTTGGTATTGTTTTACAAGAGAAGGCAACGCTTCACGCTGTGGACTCATTTGTTTTTCAATAAGCGAAAAGAGATAAGATAAGGCAATGTATTGTCTTTGAGTATCGGTTTCCTGCTGTAGTTTAGTGAAAATAGTTCGGATAAAAAGGGTGTCCTCTTGGGGTATATCCACGTAAGGCATACTAAAAGTTATGTGCAGTTCCTTTGCCAAGGCAGGAGTAAAGCCGGCAAAAAAGCCTTTGGTATCGGTGCTGTACTCCCAGTTATGCACTTGGTGAGGATTCATCAAAAAGAGGCGATACGGCAATATTTGAAACGCCTCAAAGTCGATGGTATTGAAGCCACTGCCTTCACAGAACCATACGATAGCGTAATAACTATGTCTATGCGGCCACTCTATACCTTCGGGGTCGGGAGTTTCCTCAAAGATACCTACGTGTAAGCTGGTATGTGCGGGGGTGTTTACTATGTCGGTGATGTGATAAGTTTGCATTTAATATGTTACTTTATTCTAAGAGCCATTGCTCATCGGTAGCTCCTTTGCGGTAGGCTTTGCCGTGAACATCAATGACAGCGTGCCACTCTTGGCAGGTTTTTAAAGGAATTTCGGCTACTAAGGGCATACACTCTTCGCGTAGGGCTTTATAGGTTTGCGCTGTGGTGAGGTTGAGGCGGGTCAAGAGGCGCAGGGCGTACTGGTCGGCAATGAATACATTGCGCTCAAAGATGTAGAGCAACATTGCATCGGCAGTCTCTTCGCCTACGCCTTTGATGGTAAGCAATTCCTTGCGGAGGTCGTCAGTAGGTATGGCTTCAAACTTTTGTAAGGAAGCCCCGTGTGATACGTACCAGTCCATCAGGGCTTTGATGTAGGTGCTTTTTTGCTTGTAGAACCCAGCAGGACGTATATATTCCTGCAAGACAGTGTGCTCCATACTGTGCAATGCTTCTACCGAAAGGTGTCCTTCTAAGTTAGCAAGGGCTTTTTCGGTGTTCTGCTGGGTGGTTTGCTGAATAAGGATCATAGCCACCCAATCGGTGATACGGTTAGGGTCGTTCCACCAATGTTGCTCGCCGTAATGGGCTAATAATTTGTTGAATACTTGGACTTTTTGCACTATTAACGATTGACAAATGTGTTATATGTATTTCCCTGTGATACTATGAGGGTTCTTCTTGACATCGTGAGGAGTGCCTTGTGCTACTATTTTGCCGCCAGCAGTGCCTCCACCGGGTCCCATATCGATAAGGTAATGGGCAGAGCGGATTACATCGAGGTCGTGCTCTATGACGATGACGGTTGCCCCTAAAGCGAGTAGGCTATTAAATACCTCTTGCAATGTTCGCACGTCCTGCGGGTGTAGCCCTATGGTGGGTTCGTCGAAGACAAAGACGGTATCGGATTGGCCTTTGCCCATTTCGGTGGCTAACTTCAGGCGTTGGGCTTCTCCACCCGACAATCCTGGGGTGTCTTCGCCTAAAGAGAGGTAGCTTAGCCCTAATTGTTGCAATACTTGTAGCTTCTGGTGTACCTGTTTGAGGTCGGTGGTTGCGTTTAGCGCTTCGTCAATACTCATACTCATCAGCTGGGGGAGGCTGTAGGATTCGCCGTTTTTGGCGGGACGCAGCACCCTGTAGGCTTCACGTTTGTAGCGACTTCCTCGGCAATCGGGGCAGGGAATGTCCACATCAGGGAGGAACTGTACATCGAGAGAGATTTGCCCTGTACCGTCGCAGGTGGGGCAACGCAGGCTTCCTGTATTGTAGGAGAAGTCGCCTGCCTTATAGCCTTGTAGCTTGGCGTCGGCGGTGCGAGCGTAGATTTTCCGCAGTTCGTCGTGAATATTAGCGTATGTAGCGACGGTGGAACGCACATTGATGCCTATGGGAGTGGCGTCAATCAGTTTTACCTGACGGATACCTTCTGCCTCTATCGCTTTGATGTGTGAGGGAAGTTTCTTGCCTGTAGCCTTTGCTTGCAAGGCAGGGATGAGGCTTTCCAACACTAAAGTTGTTTTGCCAGAGCCCGACACTCCTGTAACTACTGTAAGTCTGCCTTTGGGGATAGTTACCTCTAAGGGTTGCACTGTGTGCAGCGTATCGGTGGAGAGGTGTATGGTTCCGATAGCAAAGAGTTCTTCCTGAGAAAGCGGTGCGGGCAAGGCAACGTCTTGCTTAAGGTAAGGTGCTATAATGGATTGAGGGTTCTGCTCTATTTCTTCGACCGTGCCTTGGGCGATCACATTGCCGCCATAGGCACCTGCTCCTTTGCCCATTTCGACCATATAATTAGCGTGGGTGAGCACTTGGGTATCGTGATCGACGAGGATAACCGAGTTGCCGTCGGCGATGAGGTCGTCCATTACGCCCGTTAAGCCTTTGAGATTGTGAGGGTGTAGCCCGATAGAAGGTTCGTCTAACACATAGAGCACGCCCGTGGTACGGTTGCGCACGGCACGCGCTAACTGCACCCGTTGGCGCTCACCGGTAGAGAGGGTTGCCGCTGCACGATCGAGGGAGAGGTAGCCTAAGCCCAAGTCGAGCAGGCGATGGGCTGTGTCAGTAAAGGCTTCGCATATATTTTTAGCCATTGGACGCATTGCTTCGGGCAAGGATTCGGGTACGCCTGCTACCCAAATCATCAGCTCATCGAGGGTCATAGCGGTGGCTTCGGCTAAAGAAATCCCCCTAAGGCGAGGGGCACGTGAGGCTTCAGAAAGGCGTGTACCGTGGCAATCGTGGCACACTTCCTCCTTTAAGAATTTTTCAAGGCGCTTCATTCCCTTTTCGTCTTGTACCTTATCCAAAGCATTCTGCACGCTATATACGGCACTGTAGTAAGTGAAATCCATTTCGGCTGTTTGCCCTGTTTTGGGATTTAGGTAGAAGATATGTTTCTTTTCGGCAGGTCCGTGGTATACGATTTCTTTTTCTTCGGGCGTCAAATCCTTGAAGGGGACATCGGTACGTACGCCCATTTCGCGGCATACGTCTTTCATCAGCGACCACATTAGAGTGCCCCATACTACGACAGCGCCCTCGTCGATAGTGAGGTTTTCGTTGGGGACTAAGGTGCTTTCGTCTACCATTCTTACGGTACCTGTACCACTACAGGTGGGGCAAGCCCCGCGACTGTTGAAGGCTAAATCCTCGGCACCAGGTGCATAGAAGTGCGTGTGGCACTCAGGGCAAGTGATTTCCTGCTCGGCAGCAACGGCTAAAGTAGGCGCTACATAATGTCCGTTAGGGCAACGGTGGTTGGCAAGGCGCGAGAACATCAGGCGGAGGCTATTGAGGAGTTCCGTCATTGTGCCGAAAGTGCTTCGGATACCTGGCACGGTGGGACGCTGGTGGAGGGCTAAAGAGGCGGGGACGTAACGCACGTCGTCTACCTCGGCGCGCTCAGCTTGGGTCATACGGCGGCGTGTGTAGGTAGAGAGGGACTCTAAATAACGGCGTGAACCTTCGGCATAAAGCACGCCTAAGGCGAGGGAGGACTTGCCAGAGCCCGACACTCCTGCGATACCTACTATCTTATTAAGGGGGATATCGACGTCTATATTCTTCAGGTTATGCACCTTAGCACCGCGTACTTCAATGTGCTGGGGGCGTTGTGGGTTTTCTTTTTTCATTGTATAGTGAGTTCTTGAGTGGTGGTGTTCTGGGGGCGGTCGGTGGCGGTGATGGTGATGGTGGGTAGTGAATAGTTTGGTTAAGATTTATAAGTGTTTCTCAAAGAAATTGAGAGTAAGTTCATTTAGCTTACGATGTGTTTCTTTAATAGGTGTTTTACCACTGAGTCCTAACTGCTGTGCAAAGGGCAACCACAGGGGAGCATCGGTGAAGTCTATATGAAAAATATTGGATATTTCTACAAATTCACTATCGTGGGTGTTCTTGCACAAGCTTTTCATCGTGCTAAGGTGCTGCTCTATATCGCTTTCTGTCCATCCTCCTGAGTGTTCTCTTTCTGTGCGCATAGCTTCTGCAGGGCGTGTGATAACCATTGTGGGAACCGCTAAACCTGCTTGCGCTATTTTCTGTGGAATTGGTGATTCCATAATTAAGTTTGCCTTGATACGCGCGTCCTTTGATGAGGCTTCGGATAGGATTACTCCTCCGAGCGACACTCCAAAGGCTCCTAACTTATCGATATTGAGCTTAGAGGTAAGGAGATTATTAGGGTCGTTCGTGTTGATTTCTGTAAGAAAATCTATGACTTGGGATACATCTTCTGCAAAGTAGGCGATGATTCCCCCTTTAGAAGTTTTTCCGTTATAAGTAAGAATGGGGTTCTCTTCTGTTAAACTGTTATCAATCAGTGGATTTATCACACTTTTCGGCTGACTTTTAAGGGTGCTGCCATCGGGGAAAGTAGCCAATACTACCGCCATAGGGCTGTCTATTCCCACTACTATATATCCTTGTGAGACCAATTCTTGTATCTGAAAAGTACTCATTGTTCTATGTCCGTAGAGCCCTGTGAGATACAATAGTACGGGATAGGAGCTTTTTTCCTTGCTTATGGGGGCTTTTTCTAAAGCATTAGAATGCTTGAATCTCAGCGGATAGAGTAATGTTTTCGGGATGTGTAAAAGTTCAGAAATAGCTTCAGTTACCTTGGTAGTTTCAGGAATATAGGGAGTATAGTCGGTGCGATTTGTGTCTTCGGCAGGATACCACACTTGTATAGGTATTTGCCTGAGTTGCTGTTTATCAGTGATGAAAAGCTCTTCTCTATGAGGGTCGGTTACCCAATAGCTTACAGTCCCGATGGCGTATTTGCCTGTAGGTTTTGTAAAAAGGGTGGGGCGAAATATATAGTAAGCCATTGCTATAAGCAGACATAACACTATAGTTATGAGGATATAAGCCATTTTCTTTTTCATTTTATTTGTTTAAGGGCATTTGTTTTATTGTATGGTAACTTCTTGATAGGTAGTGTTCTGGGGGCGGTCGGTGGCAGTGATGGCGATAGTAGTGCCTTTTAGATGAGGGTTGAGGGCGGTGGTGTGGTAGAGCCAAGTGCACGAGCTATCATTTTGTAACAGCGTTGCAGTGCCTTCTTCGATGATTTCGTCGTGATGGGTGATGGTTACTCGCACGGCTGTTACCTTGAAATTATCGGTTACTTCAATACTGATGCTCTCACCAATGCGTGTTCCAGTATAATTCGAAACGTTTATATGAGCGATTTCAGGAGTCTTCATAAAGTCAGAAAGCGCCATTTTATAAGCACCTTTTAGTCCACGATGTTTGGCTTCGGCTTCATATAGAGCTTTGAGGTCAGGGTCTTGAACGGAGCTTTTAGCATAGTTATTAGCTTCTTTAAACCGATTGTTTTGCTTGATGAGCGTAGGATGAGTAGTAGGCTTACGGTTTGGTTTAGCGCAAACAATAGTCTTATCACCTACTTGACGAAAAAAGAATTGACTGCCTACTTTACCTGAAATACCTTGCGTTAGAGTGTTGTTTTTTATGTGTCCCATAGTTTTTTAAGATTTAGGGTTTAAGTGTTAGATTGGTGCAAAGGTACGGTACAATTATCAAATTAGCAAATTAACAGATGGGTAAATTAGGGAGATAAGATAATAAAAATCCGATACAGCAAGGTGGCTATACCGGATTTTGTTTTTGTTGTAGTGCGACGGGCAGGATTATAGATTAAACGCCTCTTTCAATTCATTATATACGGTTTGATAATGAAAGTTAGTTGCAGAAGGGTGAGAAATATACATAGCAGCGATTTCTTTATTACCTACTTTGTAGTAATAGAATCCCTTTCCTTTATTGATGAGCGTATTTTCCTTGGAGCGATATTCTCCCGTGTAAGGCATATTTATCCAGAGTCTATGACTCCAAACTACAATAATATCGGGTTGATAGGTTTCTAACACTTCCCAGAAAGCCTTTTCTGATTTTGCAAATTGTTCGGTCGTAGGCGACTGACGAGGGCCTGCCATAGGTTCTTGTACGTAGTTATAGAAAACTACACGCTCCCAAAAATCTACTATCTCATCAGCAGAGAGTTCTCCATTATGGAAAACTTTAGCAAACTTGGTGAAGGTACGCATCCAATTAGCGTGCTCTCTTTCGCCCTTTTGATAGTTTTTAAACTCTTGTACTATGTAGTTAGTAAAAGTAGGGTCATCAAGAGAGGCATTACCTTCAGCATCAGCGCTATAATGACTTTCACCTAACACCAATACTTTTTTACCTTGGTAGCCTTGTTCATATTTTTCGCCTATGTAAGGGGTGAATAATACGGAATGTAATTGTTTTGTCATTTATCTAAAAATATTTAAAAAATCATCTAATCTAGACGAACCACCTCCTACTTTTTGTTTTCTGATTAACTCTCCTTTTCTGACACGAATATCCCCTATTTCTTTTTCTAAATTTCCTCTAATTTCTTTCTCTTTGGAGGTAAAAGCAGAATCATCAAAAATAGGTTTTGAAGGAGTAATGCTATTGTAATCAAACTTCTTTAAGGAATTGATTTTTACATTAATCTCATTTATTTTAGCATTTGCTTCAGCCACAACACTTTCCTTGTTATTTTCTTTATCTTTAATAGCATTAAAGTTTTGCTGCTCTTGTTCACGTTTACGCTTTTGCATCGTCTCAGTAGCTAAAGATTTTTCATAAAGTAATTTATCTTTCTTGTCTTGTGCTAATTTTCTTGTGTCGTTATTAATTGAAAGGTATTTAGATTCAATTTTTCTTTTATTAGCAGAAAAATTAGTAGTTCCTAAACTCTTAATTTCTGCTTGCTCTTTAGCCTTATTGTTCTCTAACTGACGAATAAGTTCTTCATCAATAGCTGATATTTTCTTGTCATATTGATCTATAGATTCTCCCAAAAAGGAAAAACCTTCTAACTCTTTGATTTCCTCGTCGATATTATTGATATCACTATTCTTTTTTTCTCTTATTGCCTTGATTTGGTTTTCTAAATAAGTTATTTGAGAATTTATCTCATTTTTCTTTTGAGAAACTGCTACAGAAACTTTTGCCTGATACTCTGCATTAAATTTCCCAAGAGCTTCTAATCTTTCCCCTTCATTAGCGTCTAAGGCTTTAAAGTATTTAGATAAAACCTCATAGTATTTTACCATCTCACAAAAAAGCTCGTATGTATTTTTATTAGGCTCCCCACCACTAACATACATAGTAGCTGTTTCTAATTCTTTGAGATACTCTCTTGCTTCCTCTCTAAGATCTCTATTTTGAATATTTTTTGGGAAAGCAAGGTTAGAATCTGGCCAATACGCTTGGGAAAAAGACATTGTTAAGTTATAGCGATTCCTATCATAGAAGCTACTACCTGTGTTTCGTTTAAAAGTTCTGTAATCCACTATTGACGCTTTAGCTGTCTCATATCGTGGGTCTGATTCAAAATCGGTTTGAGAAAAGGATATTTCAACAAAACCAATAAAAAATACCACACAAAGTGTTTTAATTATTGTACTTTTCATTTTCTTTAGCTTTTTTAATATTCTAAAACTATGTAGAACTGCCCTTCATCATCAATTTGGACAGTATAACTAATTCTCATACTTTGAAGCATATCACTTTTTACTGTAGCTTCACAACTACATTTTTTATTCTCACCTTCTTTAGGTTCTTGTTGGGTAAGTATGTTTTTGATTGAAAGATTTTCAAAGTATTTAGCAACGTACTGATTTGCTCTTACTTCTATTTTTTCTCTTTCTTTTTTCAATACTTCATCATATGAAATATTATTGGTATAAGCATAATCTCTTAAATCAGAAGAATTAAGATTATTTAAAATGAAATCATCTTTTAGTCGATCTTTCATTTTTTCTTGTAGCATTTCTAAAACAAGTTTTTTTACTTGTTCATCGCTACATTTAGGTGTTTTTGTTATATTACAAGCTAACAATAGCATTGATAATATAAGTAGAATTACATTCTTTTTCATTGTTTGATGTATTTTAAAATTAAACTTCTTTTTGTGAGTTGCATACTATCTTTCATTATTAACAAAGTTTTAGAAGTAGGGGTAAAAATACCCCTACTTATTTTTTATAGCCACTTATGAGAAAGCTCTTTTAGCCTCTCATCATAGACAAACAACATTTTATTTTTTGTAAATGAAATTGTCTTCCCTGCTACATTCCTAAATTCGCCCAAAGAGTTTTCCCAATTATGGGAAATTTCTTTTAACTTCTCATCATAGATATAAAACATTTTATTTTTATAGAATACAACAAGTTCAGAGCTAAATCCCATTAGCTCTCCAAGACTATTTTCCCAATTATGTGCAATCTCTTTTTGTTTTTCGTCATACACATAATACATTTTATTTTTTAATTCAACATTTGATATTGGCATTGTTATAAAGTTTAAGGTTATTTTCTTACTCACTTATAGGCTTTTCAGTTACTCCTTTTTATAAAAATCAGCCCTTCGGATAGCTGTTCTATTTCAGTTACAAAATTACAGTGGGTAATGGTCAAACTATGACTCTTGTAAATATTTCTTCACTTTAAAGCATAAAAAAACGTGATGCATTCCTTCTTACCCATTATAGAAGCCCGACCAAAGGCAATATCAAAAGGTAAAAGGAATGCCCACGCTTAACCGCAGGCATTTCCACTACACTTTTCCTTTTGATATTTGAGAAAAATTGGTCGTATTTCTATAATAGGAAAATGTAAAGCGAAATGCTAAATTATGTCTTTATGTAATTGTTTTTCTGTTTCTTTTAAATAGGGTTTAAAGAGTGTTTAAATTTGCGACAAAAGTATGAATAATATTTTTATGTGCAAAGCTTTTAGGAAGATTTTTTAGTAAAAAAGCGTGTAGAATTGTTTTTCCTTCGGTATAGATTCGCTTAGTGTTCACTATAGAGCCGATGTAGAGCCGATGTAGAGCCGATGTAGAGCCGATGATAGTTCGATATAGGTTCGGTGTAAGTTGGGTGTGAGTTCGGTGTGGGTAGTAATAAAAAAGGCACGAGGTATGAGCTCGTGCCAACTGTAGATTTTTAGGAGTTCTATTTTTGAAGAGGATATCCCAAAAGTCGCTTTTGCATCGCTACAACTCCCCCTCTTGGAGGGGGCTGGGGGGAGGTTGTCTCATAGCTACTTGATTATTAAACTCTCGCGGACAACCTCCAAAGGGACGACAATCCATAAAAGTGATTCTTAGGACTTTTTAGAACCTCTTCCTCTCTTTTTTCCTATTTATTGAATATTTTCTGTATATTTTTATAGGAATCTTTCACCAATTCTCGTACCTCTGCCTCGTCTTTCCAACACGCTTTTTCGATGTCTTCTTCGGTTTGAGGGACTAACTTTTTCTTGTAGGTGGTGGTCATATCGTACCAATAAGTTTCCTTTAGGAAATACTGTCCGTCGCGTTTGAATATGTGATAGGTGGTCATACGGAAGCGCTGAATAAGGAGTTTTTTAACGCCTGTTTCTTCTTCGACTTCGCGCAGGGCACAGGTGGCGATGTTCTCACCTTTTTCTTTCTTTCCTTTGGGCAAGTCCCATTTGCCGTGACGCTTAATCATCAGCACTTTTCCTTCAGGGTTGTAGACAATGCCTCCCCCTGCTTTGATGGTAGGGATAAGTTGCTTAAACTTCTTCATAAGTTTCTCTTCCTTAGGGTGATACAAGTAGATTTTATCCACTTCTTTTCGCTTGAGTTCCTGCAAGATAACATCAAGCGTAACATCTTTTAGCAGAAAATATTTGACGTTCTCAATATTTTCTCGTACATTTGTCAAAATAATCGACTTTTCGTCTAAAAATATTTCATACATAACCTATGATTTTAGATAATATTACGGCGCAGACTACTGCTGAATTTTTACTGCAAATTAACGCAATTAAATTGAATTCTGAAAATTATTTTACTTGGGCGAGCGGTTGGAAGTCGCCTATTTATTGCGATAATCGTATAATTCTCTCATTCCCAGATGTCAGAAATCACTTTGCTAATGTATTAGCCAAAGGCGTAAAAGAGCATTTTGCTCAAGCGGAAGTGATTGCTGGGGTAGCTACAGGGGCTATTGGCATCGGTATGTTGGTGGCTAATGCGCTCGGGTTGCCTTTTGTGTATGTGCGCCCCGAACCTAAAAAGCACGGCAGGCAAAACCAAATTGAAGGGCTGTTGCGTGCGGGGCAGAAGGTAGTGGTAATCGAGGATCTTATCAGTACGGGAATGAGTAGTCTTAATGCGGTAAAAGCCCTGCGTGATAGCGGTGCCGAGGTATTAGGAATGCTTGCGCTCTTCTCTTACAATTTTGATGTGGCTAATGAGCGTTTTGCCGAGGAAAAAGTGCCGCTTTACACGGCTGGTGATTATGGCAGTCTGCTTGAAAAGGCTTTGGAGTCAGGTTACATTAAAGCGGTAGAGTTAGGGTTGCTGAAGCAGTGGCGAGAGAGTCCGGACACTTGGAAACAGTAATACACTTATAACAGTTTTATGAAATATCTAATTATCATATGGTTGTTTTTTAGTGTAAGCATCTCTGCACAAAATGAAGTGCGTGGCAGGGTGATGCGCGATACAATACCCTTATCGGGAGCTCACGTGATGAACCTTTATACCAATGCTATTACAACTACTGATGCCAATGGTTATTTTACACTGAAAGCCCGTGAACGCAACACTTTGCAGATTACTTTTGTGGGAATGCAAACTGTCTATCGTGCTCTTACAAAAGCTGATTTTGGCTTTGGTGGAGTTTTAATACAAATGAAGGAACAGGTCAATCAGCTTGATGAGGTAGAAGTATCGAAATATCAGGGGGTATCGGCTCAAAGTTTAGGTATTTTACAGCACGCTCCTGTGGAGCGTACTTTTGCTGAAAAGCGATTGTATTCTGCTACTCATAGTGCAGCAGGAAATTTGTTAAGCATTGATTTGCTTATTAACACCATAACAGGAAGAAAGAAACTTTTAAAGAAAATTGTAGCCAATGAGAAGAACTTAGCGGTAGCTACTTATATACGTGAAAATATGAAAGCATTTTTACAAAAAGAACTCAAGCTAAGTGAAGAGGAAATAGATGTTTTGGCTTACTATGTAATGGAAAGAACCGACTTCCACGAGCTTGTAAGAAAGAAGGAAAATAAGCAAATGGAGTTTATGCTTATAGAAGCGTGGGGTGAGTATCAGAAATTAGCAAAAGCAGAATGATAAAGAATAAAAAAAGATGTATCAAAGAGAGTTTGATACATCTTTTTTTTATTGTGATTACGATACAACATCTGAAGATTTATCTTCTTCTTCACCTGTATCGTGAGGGTCTTTAAATTGGCGCTTACCAAAGATGCTTTCGAGGTCATCGCGGAAGATAACTTCGCGGTCTAAGAGCAAGTTTGCCAAAGTAGTGAGCTTATCTTTATTTTTGGTAAGAATATCAATAGCACGCTGGTATTGTTCTTCTATAATCTTAGAAATCTCTTCATCTATCAGATGCGCTGTTTTCTCACTATAAGGTTTGGTAAAACTATAATCGGACTGGGCTGAATCGTAATAAGTAAGGTTCCCTATCTTGTCGTTCAATCCATAAATGGTTACCATAGCGCGAGCTTGTTTCGTTACTTTCTCAAGGTCGCTGAGAGCTCCTGTTGATATTTTGTCGAATATTACTTTCTCAGCAGCTCTACCTCCAAGGGCAGCACACATCTCATCGAGTATTTGCTCGGTACGTACGATTTGGCGTTCTTCTGGTAAATACCAAGCAGCACCCAGCGATTGCCCGCGAGGTACAATGGTTACTTTTACTAATGGTGCAGCGTGCTCTAAGAGCCAACTTACGGTAGCGTGCCCTGCTTCGTGGAAGGCAATTGCTTTGCGTTCTTCAGGAGTGAGGATTTTGCTTTTCTTCTCTAAACCGCCTACAATTCTATCTACCGCATCAAGGAACTCTTGTTTGCTTACCGCTGTTTTTCCTTTACGTGCTGCAATAAGAGCTGCTTCGTTACATACGTTAGCAATATCAGCCCCTGAGAAACCTGGGGTTTGTTTTGCTAAAAAGTCGATGTCAAGTGTTTCTGCTGTTTTAATAGGGCGCAAATGTACTTCAAATATCTGTTTACGCTCATTTAGGTTAGGCAAATCTACATAAATCTGACGGTCGAAACGACCTGCACGCATCAATGCCTTATCCAAGATATCAGCGCGGTTAGTAGCTGCCAAAACAATGACATTGGTATGTGAGCCAAAACCGTCCATCTCGGTAAGCAATTGGTTGAGGGTATTCTCACGCTCATCATTAGCTCCCGTCATTGCATTCTTACCACGAGCACGCCCTATAGCATCGATTTCATCAATAAAAATAATACAAGGCGACTTCTCTTTGGCTTGTTTGAAAAGGTCACGCACACGAGAGGCACCTACCCCTACGAACATTTCCACAAAGTCAGAGCCTGAAAGCGAGAAGAAAGGTACTTGCGCTTCACCTGCTACGGCTTTAGCTAAAAGGGTTTTACCTGTACCTGGAGGACCTACTAATAGCGCCCCACGTGGTATTTTACCTCCCAATGAGGTGTATTTATCAGGGTTTTTGAGGAAGTCTACAATCTCTTGTACTTCTTCTTTTGCTCCTTCTAAACCTGCTACATCTTGGAAAGTTACTCGCGTTTCTTTCTTTTCATCGAATACACGTGCTTTTGATTTGCCAATACTGAAGATACCACCAGCTCCTGCACCACCTGCCATACGACGCATTATAAATATCCACAAGCCTAAAATCACGATAAAAGGCAATATGGTAAATAGTAAATCACCAAAGATATTTTGCTGGGTTTTGTTTTCACGCGTAGTGCTGAGGTTATTATCTTTTACAATTTGGTCGAATCGGTTTTCGAAGTTGCTCAAATCACCTAATTCAAAACGGTATTGGGGCACTTCTCCTGCGTTAGCACCTTGCATAAGGGAATTGCCTGTAGGCTTCACCTCTTTGTGCTCTTCTTTTTTAAGAGCATCTTCGGTGAGATATACATTAGCTTCTTTCCGATTCAAGATGATGATTTTAGAGACATCACCATTGCTGAGGTATTCCTCAAATTTAGATTGCGGTATCTCCTTAGGTTGCGACCAAAAGCTCGCTCCTGAATAATAATTAAAACCTATGAGAATCAGCAGTAATATGGCATATAACCAATAGGCTGAAAAACGAGACCCGTTGCTTTTGTTGTCGGACATATGTTTAATAGTTAGTTTCTAAGTTGATAAATTTAGCATCACCCCAAAGACCTTCGAGGTCATAATGCTCACGTATTCTTGTTTGGAAGATGTGTACAACCACATCTACGTAGTCTATAAGCACCCATTCGGCATTGGCTTCGCCTTCTACGTGCCAAGGGTGTTGATGACCTTCGGCTTGGCTTACCATCTTTTGAATAGCTCCTGAAATAGCCGACACTTGGGTGTTAGATGACCCATTGCACAAAATAAAATAATCGCATACGGTATTCTCTACCCCACGCAAATCCATAATGGTAATATCAGTTCCTTTTACTTTTTTTATACCAGCTATAATATTGCTAATGAGCTGATTTGATGATATTTCTTTATTCAATGTTGTTTGTTTTTACAGTTTAAACTTATTGTATCTTTATTGAAAGCGCGCAAAGATAAAACATTCCTTTCAGAAAAGCAAAAACATTGCCATTATTCTTTTGTCAGTTATAAATCGGACAATTTGGCAGGTAGGTAAAAGTTAAGAGCTTATATAATAAACAAACAAAAGACGGTGCGAGCCACACGGGCAGGTGCGAGCCGCACAGGCAAATAATAAAGTTTAAATAAAGATAAGACGAACAAAAGACGAAGGAAGAACGAACAAAAGACGAACAATGAACGAAGGAATGACGAACAAAAGACGAAGGAAACCTCCCCCTAACCCCCTCCAAAGGGGGAACTGTAGTGACAGAAATACGAATAAAACCTCCTTCTATTCACTTACTCCGCTATCGCGGACAACCTCCAAAGGGGGAATTGTAGTGACAGAAAGACGTGCGAGCTACACAAGCAAATAAGTAATGAACGAAGGTAAGGTGAAGTTATCTAAACGATACGATATTAGGCAGGCGTTGAGAAAAGCTGTGCAATCTAAAATCGTCGTTAGTGACACCGGTGAATTTGAAGATATTGTTGCCTGTTCCTGGAATATTAGGGTAATATCCAAAAGAAAACTGTATAGCTCCAAAAGGCAAATAGTCATTAGAGATATAAAAGCCTATGGAAACCTTAGAGTATACTTCTGTTTTGAAAAAAGCGGTGTTTTCCCTGCCTATAAAACCTACATCGGCTGATAGAAACGGACTAAACCTAAAGCCTATCAGCTGAAAAGGGGCATATACTTGCGTTTGTGAGGTGAGAATGAGTTTGCGCGTGCCGTAGACTTCACGACTGTTGAAGCCCCAAATACCGTTTGAATCGTTTAGGTTGATTCTATCGCGTTGGTATACATTTCGGTTAAAGCCTACTACAAATGAGGAACGCAAAAACTGACGGAAATGCCAATCTCCTATATCAAACAATTTACTGAAGTAAGTGCCTTCACCTCTTAGTACGGTTTCTTTATTGGTGCCTTCTTGAAAGAAAGTGCCTAACTCGAAATTGACAGAGTGATAACCGCGCTTGGTGTAATTAGCTTCGGCAAAGCCTATCGCAAGATAGGGCAAGGTGGTATAGTTTTTCCGCAGTATCCCTGAGGTGAGGAACAGAGAGTGGCCTATCCCTACGTCCTCAATATCGCCGTTGCGAAAGATATAGCGGTCTTTCACAAAGCCTGTACTGTTCAAACTAAACTGCGTGAGATAGAGATTTTCATTACCATAATACTGCTCGGGGTCTATCTCCAGAGGAGGCTTTTCATAATAACTGATATTACGAAAACGTGCTGCTATGATAAAGTTATTGATGTGTTTATTCTCGGTTTTCTTGAGGGGTTTTACCCAACTGCCAAAAGCATCGAAAGAGCGCGTCATTAGTGTAGGAGTATAAATAGAATCACGGTGATAGATACCTTCGTCTTGAAAGCGGTTTTCGTAGTATCCCAAGCGCCCCGACCATCGTGCTAAAGGCGAATAAAGTGGTCGCTCTACTTGTAGGTTTTTTGAAAAATAGTTCTCGTAATCAGAATAATAACCGGTTCTCACATTGATGTAAGTATTTTTGATATTCCTCACTACATAGTTAAAGCCTTTACCGTTATTGCCAATTCCTGAAAAGTATTGTTGATAGGTGAGCGAAAGTTCGTGCCCTATCCCAAAGAGGTTTTGCTCGGTAAGTCGCCCCCAAGCTCTGCTTCCTGCAAAGTCACCATCAACGTACATCGACCAGCTGTCGAGCACGTTTACTTGTACATCTACCGAATCGGAGGTTTGATTTACAGGTATAGCTCGCACTTGTACTCTTCGCACGTAGCGCTGATTGCGCAATACGCGCTCGGTTTCACTGAGCAAAAGGGTATCTAAAGGCTTGTCTTTTTTAAAGAGGAGAAACTTGCGCACGGTACTCTCACGGGTTTTCACGTGCAAAGCATTACCGAAACGCTCTAAACGAGAGTTAGGAGCTTTGTTCAAATCTTTTTCGTCAAAACCAAAAGGGTCTAAGGTTGTAATAACAATATTTCTAATGATCTTCCCTTGATAAGAAGGGGCTTTACGAGGGGTAACCGTAGTAGTAACGGTAGCAGTAGGAGTGATAGTTTCTCCTATTACCTTTTCTTTGACTACAATAAAGTTGTTGAGGTTTTTAGTGAGTTTATATTTACTGAAGAAGTTCTTAATTCTCTCATAAAATACCTTATTCTTAGCCTCTCTTTCTGGCGAAATACCTTCTAACAACGAATCTTTTACTCTTAAAGTATCTATTTCTTGAGAAAGAAGATAATTCATTCCCAAGAGAAGGAGCACTATAAGAGTAATGGTTTTTCTCATTTTCTTTTTTGCTGAAAGAATTGTTGTAACAAGGCGGTAGATTCCTCGGCTAAGATACCGGTAACTACTTCGGTTTTGGGGTGCAGTTTGCCACCCATTACGCTGTAACCTCTATGCGTATCGGGGGCAGCATACACTAAGCGCGAGAGCTGACTCCAATAAAGCGCTCCTGCACACATTGCGCAAGGCTCTAAAGTGAGGTACATAGTGCAACCAGTGAGGTATTTACCCCCCAGAAAGTGAGCTGCCATAGTTATGGCTTGCATTTCGGCGTGGGCGGTTACATCGTTGAGGCGTTCGGTAAGATTATGGGCTTTCGCGATAATCCTATTATCTACAGTGATGATAGCCCCTACAGGAATCTCGTCTTCCTCGAAAGCGAGCTGAGCTTCCTCTAAAGCCTTTTGCATAAAGTATTCGTCAGTGTTCATTTAAAATAAAAATTACTTTGGCAGAGCACAAAAACTTTGCCAAAGTAATGTTAAAATTGCGGTGATAAGTTAATTATTTGTTACCGCCAAAGAGGTTTCCGATGCCTCCCATAATATCGTCCATTACATTTCCGTCTTTGTTTTTATCGAAGAAAGAAGTAATCATCTCACTAATATTGCCTCCTTTGCCTGAGAAAAAGTTGGATAGCATTGGTGTTAAGTTTTGGAAAATCTTACTTACGTTGTCTAAAGAGACACCTGTTTTTTCGCTGATAGCGTTCAAGGTAGATGATTGACCGTCGCCAGTGAGTTTGTTGAGCACCTCACTACCTTCGGCATTGCCGAGCATAGATTTGAGTGAATCCATTACCGAGCTTACTTTATCAGTACCAATACCGGTTTTCTCACTTAATCCTTTCACGAGTTGTTGGAGGTTATCACCTCCTAAAAAGTCTAACATTCCTGCCATAGTATAAATTATTTTAATAGGGTTGCGATTTGTGAGGCTAATTCATAGCCTATACGGTTTTGTGCTTCATTAGTAGCTGCCCCTATGTGTGGTGTTAGTGACACTTGAGGGTGCATTAGCACTTGTATAGCGGGCTCAGGTTCGTTTTCAAAAACATCTAAGCCTGCAAAAGCTACTTTACCACTGTCCAGAGCTTCTATCAGAGCTACTTCATTCAAGGCTCCTCCACGTGCTAAGTTGATGACCCCTACGCCGTCTTTCATTAGGGCAAACTCTTTAGTATCGAGTATATAGCCTCCTTCAGCAGGGCTGTTATTGAGGGTAATATAATCGGATTCCTTCAGTAAGTGTTCTTTTTCGACGGTTTTAACAGTGAAAGGCAAAGTTTGTCCGTTAAAAAACTCAAGGGTGATGACCGCTTCGCTCACTTTTGGATCATAAGCCAATACGTTCATTCCTAAACCGATAGCAATACGCGCTACCGCTTGTCCGCTACGACCGAAGCCTATAATTCCTATCGTCTTACCACGCAGTTCAGCCCCATTGGTATAGTTCTTCTTAAGCACGTTGAACTGAGTATCGCCTTCTAAAGGCATATTGCGGTTTGCATCGTGCAAGAAGCGCACCCCACTGAAGAGGTGTGCAAACACGAGTTCGGCTACTGAATTAGCGGAAGACGCAGGGGTGTTAATCACGTGTAAGTTTTTGCTTTTGGCTTGTGCTACATCTATATTATCCATACCGACGCCTCCTCTACCGATGAGTTTGAGTGATGGACAGCCATCGATGATATCTTTTCGCACTTGTGTAGCCGAGCGCACTAAAAGAGCATCGATTGCGTGCTTGTTAATATAGTCTACCAATTGGTTTTGAGCTACCTTAGTGGTGATTACCTCAAAACCTTCTTTTTCTAACGCTTCTTTTCCTGAATCGGAAATGCCGTCGTTTGCAAGTATTTTTATCGCCATTATTTTGTTGTTTTTTGTATAACCTCCCCCTATCCCCCTCCAAAGGGGGAATTGGTGACGGTCATCATAAGAGAGATTTATGATTTATTTTTTTAGACTCTTCGTTGTACTACTTCAAAGATGCGTTCGCCATCACATTTTAGGGTTTTGGACGGGAATTTAAGAATAAGTGCATAGTCGTGTGTTGCCATTAGGATAGTGCGCCCTGAAGCATTGATTTCCTTGAGTACTTGCATTACCTCTACGCTGGTTTCGGGGTCTAAGTTACCTGTGGGCTCATCGGCTAAGATGAGTTCGGGGTTGTTGAGCAAGGCACGGGCAATGGCTATGCGTTGCTGCTCACCTCCAGAGAGTTCGTGCGGAAACTTAAAGCCTGTATTCTGCATTTTCACTTTGGCAAGCACTTCTTCTATGCGTTTTTGTATCTTAGCTTTGTCTGTCCACCCTGTAGCTTTTAGTACAAAGGCGAGATTGTCGTGCACGCTTCTATCGGTAAGGAGTTTAAAGTCTTGAAATACGACTCCCAATTTGCGACGGAGCAAAGGGATCTCATCTTCAGTGAGTTTATTGAGGTTAAAACCTACTACTTTCCCTTTTCCTTTAGTAAGTGGTAAATCGCCGTAGAGCAACTTGATCAAGCTACTTTTTCCAGAGCCTGTTTTGCCGATAAGGTACACTAATTCACCTTTTCCAATGGTGAGATTTACATTGGATAGAATGAGGTTATCTTTTTGATATACTGATACTTCTTTTAAATCTAAAACTGAGTTTTCCATTGATATAAACGCAATAAGGTAACGACTTTAGCTTACAAAATTCTTGCAAAGATAGTAATTTTTTTTGGATAGTAGAAATTTTTTAGAGAAAAAGTTTGTAAAACGCTGATAATGCTAATAATGCTAATAATACTGATAATACCGATAATACTAATAATGCTGATAATTAACTTTGCCAAAGTTTCTAACTTTGGCAAAGTTTGGAGGAGTCGCATTTTTCGGATAAGTCAGATTTTTTTGGAAATTCTAAAGAGCAAGCTACACAGCGATGAAGAATTGGAGGAAGTGAAAGATAACAAAGAATATCGGAAGAAGGATTTTAGGTAAAAGATAAAAGGTAAAAGGTAAAGTGGGTATGGTTAGCTTATACAAAGCTTATAGGAAGCTTATACGAATCTTGGACGATTGTTATACAATAGCTATGTAAATAGTTGATTAATACTATAATACAATAATGCCAATAATGCCAAAAATAGGGTTTCGAGACGAAAGAAAAAGGTCGTAGCACGACGGGCAAAGAATGAATAACGAATAACGAGGGACGAATGACGAAGAAAATGTGCAGAAACCTCCCCCTAGCCCCCTCGGGGAGGGGGAATTAGTGACGGAAAAGTGAAAGAAACCTGCCTCTTATTCAACTTTGACAAAGTTCAAGATTTTGGCAAAGTATTAGACACAAAAGCGAGTTAAAAATAATACGTTAGTAGTCTTCCTTACAACCTTGGTTTCCAACTTTGGCTAAGTATAGGGTGTACGGAAAGGCAATGATTCATACTTTTAGAGTGCTTTATTTTAAAGGGAAAATTCGTGTGTTTGTACTGCGAAAAAGTGAAGAATATTTTATATAAACAAAAAAAGTATTACTTTTGCCTCACGCAAAACCATTTATTGAGGATGAAAACAGAAGAAATTATAACTATTGCCAAACAAACTATTAGTGAAGAGGCTCAGGCAGTTGCTAAGTTAGTAGACTATGTAGATGAGGATTTTACCAAATCAGTGGAGTATATATTACAGTCGAAAGGACGTGTAGTGATTACGGGTATCGGGAAGAGTGCTATTATTGCTAATAAAATTGTAGCGACGATGAACTCTACGGGTACGCCTGCTATTTTTATGCACGCTGCTGATGCGATTCACGGCGACTTGGGCATCATACAGCAAGATGATGTGGTGATATGCATTTCAAAAAGTGGTAATACACCGGAAATAAAGGTATTAGTACCTTTGCTTAAACGGGGTAATAACAAGTTGATAGCGATTACTTCTAATAGAAATTCGGTTTTAGCCCAGCAAGCGGATAGCGTGCTTTACGCTCACGTAGAGAAAGAGGCTTGTCCTAATAACTTAGCTCCCACGACCAGCACTACCGCTCAGTTGGTTTTAGGCGATGCTTTAGCGGTGTGTTTGCTTGAGATGAAGCATTTTGGTAGCAGTGATTTTGCTAAATATCACCCTGGTGGAGCATTAGGGAAACGTTTGTACCTGAAAGTGGCTGACATTGTAGTGCACAACCAGAAGCCTGAGGTGGCTCCGGATACTGATATTAAAAAGGTGATTGTGGAAATATCGGAAAAGATGTTGGGGGTAGCTGCTGTGATTGACCACGGGCGAATTGTGGGGGTAGTAACTGATGGGGATATTCGCAGAATGCTGAGCAAAACAGATAGCATAAAAGGTTTGGTGGCTAAAGATATAATGAGTGCTAACCCTAAGACAATTGATTTAGAGAGTTTGGCTATTGATGCGTTGCACTTGATGGAGAAGAATAAAATCACGCAATTATTGGTAACACGTGAAGGACAATATGAGGGGATTATCCACTTACATAATTTGATACAGGAGGGACTTATTTAAGAGGAGTTCGAGTTAAGGAATTATACGATAATGAGATTATTAAGATTAAAAATCTCCCGCAAATTCAGTGAGGGTTCACATTGTTTATTATCAATAACTTAGTGATTAGTGTTGTAAAAATATTACAGATTATTTGGTCAGGTAAAATAATTGTAGTACTTTTGCACCCTGAATTAAAAAAATATTTAATCATTTTATTTATGAATCAATACGAAACTGTTTTCATTTTGAATCCCGTTTTATCTGATACACAGATAAAGGAAGCAGTAGAAAAGTTTGAGAGTTTTCTTACTTCGAGGGGTGCAGAATTTGTAGCAAAAGAGAATTGGGGCTTAAAGAAATTAGCTTACCCAATCCAGAACAAGAAAAGCGGATTTTACCACCTCTTCGAGTTTAAAGTAGCTGGTGAAGTAATTGATGCTTTTGAATTGGAATTCCGTCGTGATGAACGCGTAATGCGCTACCTCACTGTGAAATTAGACAAGCACGCCATAGAGTGGGCTGAAAAGAGAAGAGCAAAGTTGAACACTAAAAAAGCGTAAGAAAATGGCAGTAGAACAAAAAAAAGGAGATATCAAGTATCTTACTCCGTTAAACATCGACACTTCAAAACAAAAGAAATATTGTCGTTTTAAGAAATCAGGTATTAAATACATTGATTACAAAGATGCAGACTTTTTATTGAAGTTTGTGAACGAACAAGGAAAGTTGTTACCTCGCCGTCTTACTGGTACTTCATTGAAGTTCCAACGCAAGGTAGCTACCGCAGTGAAGAGAGCGCGCCACTTGGCTTTAATGCCTTATGTAGCCGATTTATTAAAATAATAACAAGGAGTAGAGACTATGGAAATTATACTAAAACAAGACGTACATAATTTAGGTTTTAAGGACGATGTCGTTACAGTAAAGAACGGCTACGGACGTAATTACCTTATTCCGCAAGGATTTGCAATTTTGGCTACTCCCTCAGCAAAAAAGGTATTAGCTGAAAATTTAAAACAGAAAGCTTACAAAGAACAACACATTATTGATGAGGCTAAGAAAACAGCACAAGCACTTTCATCATTGGCGGTTAAAATTATTGCTAAAGTGGGAGCTGGAGACAAGCTTTTTGGTTCTATCAACAATGGTGATGTAGCACAAGAGTTAGCTAAAGCGGGTCACGATATTGACAAGAAATTTATTTCTATCGCTGGTAACACCATCAAACGTACTGGGAAATATAACGCTGCTATCCGTTTACACCGTGAAGTAATTGTTGATTTTCCATTTGAAATTGTAGCAGAAGTGGCAAAAGTAGAGTCAAAACCTGCAGAAAAGGCAGAAGAGCCTAAGGCGGAAGTTGCACCTGAGTAACCTGCTGAAAACTAATAAATTATAAGGATTTAAATAGTTCATATCAATTATAATTTTTGATACCTATAGAGGAAATTTACCTTTGTAGGTATTTTTTTTACAATAAAATTTTTGTATGTAAAAAATAATGCGTACTTTTGTACCAATTTTAGCAGAATCTTAAAAATACTATGGAATCCAAAATTAATACAATAGGTTTAACAATTTGGGGTTACAAGCAGGGATGCAAGGTGTTAGCCTCACAAGGAGTGAACTTTCAGTCGCAAGAAGTAAAGGACAGATTGAAAGATATCAGTGCTTTTATACGTATACACACCCCACGTGTAGATTTTTACACATTGCAGTTTAGCAATAGTTACAAGATATACACACAGTATCGTTCGTCAAAAGAAGTGAATGGGCAGAGTGGTGTGTATATAGCCATTTCATTATATATACCACATTTTTTGCAATGGAGAGGGGTGCGACAAGTATTGAACTTGTTAATGGATATGTACTTTGCAGAGCATATCAATTATGACAACAATATTCCGCTACTGAATGAAAAAGAGGATATATTTCCTTATTTTAATCTTCTGAGAGGGTATGAAAAACAGTTGGTAGAGGAACCGGTAACGGCTTCTTATGCATTAGACCAAAGCTATATGCCTAAGGTATTTCCTTATATGGATATTTACGAGGTAGATAAGTACTTCAATATGCCTTATCGTCCTGAGTTTGAGAAATACCAAGATCTTGTGTTCTTGCGCAAGGAGTTTGTGGAAGACCCTCGAGCATATAGTATTGACTTTCTTTTCCCAGAATATGCAACCCCGAGAACGAGTGCATCTACCTTTCAAGCAACGAATGCAGGAGGAGGTGGGGGAGCTTCTCGGTTTGTGCTTTCTAATGCTGATATTAAGATATTAGCGTTTATGAAGAATGGCAAGGATATAGGAGCTACCTATATGAACGAAGTTTTCTCGGACGACGATACTATTGAGGTGCTTCTTGAGAAATCGAGATACCACGAGATGTTTTCTTATCACGACACGATTAAGAAAGCTATTAGGAAGGGTTACATCAAGAAAGTACAGAACAATTATACTTTTGATTTAATTCCGTTTGCTCCAAAAGAGTTTAAGGTGTACGTAGAGACTCCTCAGCGAGAGTTTGAGAAATACATATCGTTCTTATCATTAGAGAGTACAACTTTTAAAGCTAAGCTATACTCTAATACAAAGGGATATTACTTTTTACTAAAAGGAGATGAGGCACGCAATGTATTCAACCTTAGTTACAACGGTATTGTTTTCAAGAGTAACTATATGGTAGATGATAGGGTAGCCTTATCAGTGCCTTTTGAGAAGTATCACTTTACGATTATTTCGAGCACTATAACTTCGGTGTCTTTGAAAATCAACGGTATTGTATTCAGTAAAAACTTGCGTAGTGATTCGCCTGTAGAGATTGTTTTACCTGAAAACTTGTACCACTTTGAGTTTGAAAATCAAGATACAGGAAGAGTTATTAGCATATCGAAAAGTGGAGATGTTAATTTTGATAGAGCTAAAGATGCTAACAATCCACAAATGATTGGTTCAGAGAGTCCTGAATTTTCTAATGGTTTATCAGTAGTAAACAGGGGAGTTGCCACCACTGAACAACGCGAAACAATGGAGATGAATAATAAGTCTCGTGCGTTTTGGATAAAGATAGCTTCGGCAGTTGCCTTTGTTTTAATATTAGTAGGTGTAGGTTATTGGTTTATTTTCCCGATGCTTAAGAATCCGGTGAAGGCTTATGTGGCAATCAATTCGGAGAGCGAGATAGAGGGTATGCACTTTTTAACTAATATTGATGAGCGCACTTACGAAATTGAAGATTCTTACATCAGATTAAAGAAGAGCTTACCTATAGCCGAGACAAAATTGGTTGTTAGCTTTAAAGAAGAAGGGAAAGATACTTTGTTATTAAGTGAAGAACAGCTCAGTAAGTTGGCTCAAATGGTAGAAGCAAATAGTAAGGATACACTTAAAATAGATATGATTTCGCCTGCAATGGCATTTCTTTTAGATGTGAACAATTGGAAAGAAACCCACGCAGACCCTAAAGGAAGTCTTTTTATAGCAGAGGCTCAAAAGCGCAATTTCCTTACAGATAAATTACGCCCTGAGTTTGAGAAAGCCGTATGGGAAAACTTCTTGAAGGATTTTGATTACTCAGCTTATAACAGTGAGCAGGTAGATAGTTTATTGCGTCCTTATTTAAAAGGAGGTAGTTCAGAATTGAAATCTTATCAAGTAGATTTACAAAGAATAATTAGAGAAAGTAAGGCGCGCGACCAAGTGGAAGTAGCTGTAGAGCAACCTAAGAGAGAAGAGCAACCAGCTACTAGACCCGAAACAACTGTTGTTAATAGAAATGAGACTACAGTAGGAAGGACTCCTAAAACGGTTACACCTCCTCGCGATAATGAAAGAATTGTGACCATAAGTGAATCACGCGATCCTAAGACAGTAAAACGAGGAGAGAACGCTACTCGACCTATCGCTAAAAATGTATCGCTTACAGAGAGTTTTGTTACAGATATGAAACGCTTTAATTCACAGGCTTGTTCAGAAGAAGTTGTAGATAGAGTGAAAATGAATTTAAAACGTTTGGAAGGTAATGATTGGAGCGTGGTAATGTTTGAATTTAACCAAGGTAGAAGAGAGATAGAAGAACGTGCAAACCAATATAGTATGTTTTTCACAGCACTTAAAAATGGTACTTCAATTGACCAAGTTAAACCTTCTTACTTTGGAGGACAGACTAGTTTGATTAATTATCTTAAGAAAGGAACAAACTATGAGTTAGTAAAGGGGAAAGCTAATCTTAAAACTTTTGCTGATATTCGCCAAGCTATTGTGAATATGGGTATAGACCCCAAAACAATTCGCTAATAGATATTAACTCTTATACTAAAACACTATACCTATGATGGAAGTTTTTAACAACCTCGACACTTTACTTAAAGGCTTTTGGTTAGTAGCTATTCCCGTAACAGTGATATTTATCATACAGATGATACTCACTTTTATAGGAAGTGATGCCTCTGATGGTACTTCAGCTGATTTTGATGGTGACTTAGACGGAGGAGATACTCCTTTCCAACTGTTTTCTTTCCGTAACTTGATGAACTTCTTGTTAGGTTTCAGTTGGACGGGTATTTCGTTCTATAAAATAATCACTAATCAAGTATTATTGATTTTGTTGGCTGTTATAGTAGGGGTATTATTTGTATACTTGTTTTTCCTTGTGATTAGAGCACTGATGAAACTCTCAGAGGATAACACTTTTAAGCTCACTGAAACATTGGGTAAAACAGCAGAGGTATACATTCCTATTCCAGAGCATAAAACAGGAAGAGGCAAAGTGACAATTAGTATACGAGGTACTATTCACGAATTAGAAGCAATGACCACAGATGAACGTATTCCTTCTAATACTATTGTCAAGGTTGTTTCAATTGAAGACTCTGTGTTATTTGTAGAACAATTGTAATTACACAAGATATACTAAAGAAAAGCGTTACCAATTTGGTAGCGCTTTTTTTATTATTACTCATTGATAGATCGGATTCCTTGTTCTAAGTTCTTTGCTAACCCAAATAGATAGTTGAACTGTTCTGCATAAAACTGCGTTTCACGCATTGAGATAGGAGAGGAGTTGTCGGGAGTTTGAGGAGTATCCATTATTTCTTTAATAGATTGATTAAGCTCATCTATAGGTGTTTTATAATCTGTATGAGTGTCGTTAACTTGGTGGGTGAGTGGTGCTAACGATTGGCGTAGTGCCTCTATAAGGCTGTCAATAGCCTTGTTGAACACAGGTTTAGGGAAGGTTACTTTCTTGTTGTTAAGTCGGATACCAAAAGAGGCTACAGAGGCTAAGAAAGTTTGCTGTATCACAATAATACCATATACCGACGGGTTTTTGTACTGCATAAACTTCGGCTCTTGTAGCATTCGTTGGAAAGTGGTATTGAGGTTAGAAAGTGCTAATACCGCTTCCTTACGCGATACTTTATAGGCAGTGGTAATTCCTTCTTCAGTGTTAAAAATCTCTTTTACTTGCTTCAAATATTCAATATTGGCTTTCACCGATTGGCTAACGGCACCCCTATAAGTGCTGTGTTCCCACGTAGGCAATATGAGGTAATTACCTGCAAACGATAGCCCAACCCCTATAACAGTGTCTAACAAACGGTCGTAAATAAGGCTGTACACGTTGGGGGTAATCAGTGCAAAGATGAATATCGCACAGATAGTGATGAAGATAGAGGCGTACATATAGTTCTCCTGTATCAGCCCAAAAGCAATAGGCATACACAGTACTGCCACATAGAGGTACAAACTGGGGTAGGGGAGTAGGTAAATTACTGCAAAGGAAGCTACCCCACCTATCATAGTGCCATACACCCTACTGAGAGAGCGTTCTTGAGTAATCCCAAAGCCAGGGCGCATAATGATAAAGATAGTAAGGATAATCCAGTAAGCATTGTTAATTGGGAAGATATCGCCAATGAGATAACCCAATGTTATCACTATAGAGAGACGCATTGCGTGCCTAAAAAAGGTAGATTTGAGCGAGATATGGTCTTTGAGTCGTCGCCACGAGTAGTTTTGGTAGCTCACGAACTTGCGATAGGTCTTCTCATCGCGTACGCCTGCATCGTTGCTATAGTAGTTCTCGAAAATATGTCGGATATTTTCAATAGAGTGGTACTGACTTTCTATATAAATATAAAAATTCCGCAATAACAAAGCGCGTTCTTTGTCAGCTTCCGATACTTCTGCTAAGGCTTTCAGTGCCTCATTCTTTTCTTTGGTTTGTGCCAACAAATCTTTGAGAGAGTTGTCCAACTGTATCTTCTTGCGTGAACCTATGTATTCTGACATTTCTTGCAACTGCCTCGATAGCTCTTTTAGGAAATCCACATAAGTTTGTAGATATTCGCGGTGCTCAGCAAACTCGCGGTCTACTTTCTCGTATTGTACGGGGTTGGCTAAAGCTAACTCAAAGATATCCACCAGCTCAATAAACATCAAAAATTGGCGTTGCAGGTAGTCGGTTTTCCCCGACTTGCTCCGTGAATCGAGTACGGCTTCACGTAGCTTTTCATACTTTTCGTTGAGACTTGTTTGCAGATTGATGAGCTTTTTGAGTCCCTCGCTTCTGTCTTTAGCAATCAGTAAATCAGCTCTTACCGAAAAAAACTCTGCTGTAAGAGCAAAACACTTTCCTAATAGCTGTTCGCTGTACAATCGTGGGCGCACTTTTAGGAATATGTACACTAAAGCACTGTACCACAGTCCGCCTAATAACACACAACCCGAGTACAACACAATACCCCAACCTGTTTGTAAGTGCGCTAAAGTGGAAGCTATCTCAAACAATCCCGCGAAAGCTACCATAGTAGCGCGATGTCCGTAAAGCGAAATATAAGCATTACCAAAGGTCAGTATAAATATGGTAGGTAGTAGCAAATACTCATAAGGAGCCGTCAGGTTTACCAAAGTACAACTGAGGGTTGCCAATAGTGTTGCTATAAAGAGACCTCCGTAAAGGTGTCGCTGATTACCAGGAATATCGCTGGGCGAAATAGCAATTACGCTCAAAGCTATGGGTATGCCAATATCCATTAGGTCAAACCAATAGCCTAATCCTAACGGAATAAGCACTGCAATGGTTTTGAGGCAGCCTTTGAAGAATGAAAAACTTTTAAAGAAAGATATGATAGAGGTAAGCATTTTTTACATATATTTGCGGGCAAAATTACAAAACTAATGGCAAATAACCATCTGATAACTGAAATATTAAAGGCAGGGAAGGTCATTCTCTACCCCACCGATACGGTTTGGGGCTTAGGTTGTGATGCTACAAATCCTGAAGCTGTAGCCAAGATTTTCCAGATTAAACAACGCAGTGAGAGCAAGAGCCTCATCATTTTGGTAAGCGATGTAGCAATGTTGCAGCGTTATGTAGCAGTTATCCCTCCAAAGGTACTCAACTATCTCAAAACCTTGCAAGAGCCTACTACTATTATTTATAGCAACCCCTTACATTTGGCTAAAAATGTGATAGCATCTGATAATACGGTAGCCATTAGGGTTGTGCAAAATGACTTTTGCCAACAGATGATTGCCGATTTTGGCAAGCCTATCGTCTCTACTTCTGCCAATATCAGTGGAGAGCCTACGCCCTTGAATTACCAACTCATTAATCCTGACATTATTGCGCAGTGTGATTATGTAGTACCCTATCGCCAAGAGGATATGGAAATAAAAAATCCCTCACGTCTGATTAGGTTTGATACAGACGGAGAGATTCAAATATTAAGATAAATAGTAAGTTACTCTACTACTTTTATCGGTGTTCCGTTATCAATGTTTATTTGTCCACTGGTAATTACTTCTTCACCAGCAGTAAGCCCGCTGATAATTTCTACTTTATCCCCAAAGTTACGACCGCTTTTCACATTAGCCATTTCTGCTTTAAGCACTTCTTGTCCCTGTGAATTTTGACTCTTTATTATCTTAAAAATTTTATTTTGGCTCACACTGCCCACAAAAGCAGAATGAGGTACCACAAGAGCAGTAATCTCGTCACTACCACTACCAAACTGAGCAGTGGCATACATACCTGCTTTTAGTTTTTTATCTTTATTAGCTACCAATATTTCTACGGGAAATTTAAGAGCCCCGTTAGATTTTGGCGCAATAAACGTAATCTTACCTTCTACTACCTCAGACGAAGTGCTGGGCTTTATTTTAATAACCTCACCTACTTTCAATCGACTTACTTGCCCCTCATCTACAGTAATTTTAAGTTTCAAGTTATCAATATTTACCACATTGAAGAGTGTCTGTCCAGGACTTACAAGCGTTCCTTCTTCCACGTCTTTGCTAGTGACAATCCCGTTGATTTTACTGCGTACGGCTGTATCGCCCGATACTATAGCTGCTGAATTGTAGTTAGCTTGGGCGTTTTTCAGTTGCAAGCGTGCTTGTTCCAATTGTTGAGCAGTAACTCCTCCCGTTTGGTAAGCACTCTCAAAGCGTTTCAAGTCCGATTTTGCTGTTTCGAGCACTGCTTTGGCATTGTCTAACTGCACATTGGTTCTATCAGCTTTTGTTTGTGCCAATACTTGTCCTGCTCTTACAAAATCACCCTCTTTTACGTAAATTTTTATCACTTGTCCGCCCACTTCTGAAGACACATTCAAGTCCTGTTCTGCCACAAAAGTACCATTAGCGCTGAATAAGTCAGCTACTTTTTCTTCAGTCACTTTAGCAGCACGTACGGCCACTTGAGCTTCTTTTTGGGCTACAATAGCCACCTCTTCAGCGTTCTTCTTTTGGTTAGAATATAGGCGGAAACCCATTAATCCTACCAGAACTACTATGATAACGGTAGTAATTACTTTTTTCATTTTTCTTATGTTAAATGTATTAAGTGTTCTAAATCGGGGGCAAAGGTACGATAAAAAACTTAATAAACAAAAAAAGTTTCCGTATTTTTAATATCATTCATTCTTCATCTATTCTCTATAAGGCTATTTTACCCCCTATTAAAGAAAGTGAACACTCACTCTATCAAGGTATTTGATGTCTAATAAAGTAGAAGCTCCTCCCACCGTATGGGTATCACTTTTGTAAACACTACACTGCAAATAGTCGAGATCGTTAAACAGAAGCAACCGCTTTCCATCAGGAGCCCGAAGGTCAGCAGGAACACTGAAATCAATAAATTCGCTGTAATGGTTATAAATCTTTTTAAAAGTATACATATTAAAGATAACCTCAAAGGCTCTATCTTGTCTTATTTCTTCAAATAATCTCCTACTGATATTGCTCACCGCATTACCATAGTGGTCAATATAAATAATCGTACCGTAAACAAAATGTTTATCAGCCGATATCTCTGGTTTAAAATGAGTAGCCTCTAAATACGTATCAGTTTTCTTACCTATTTTGTTAAGCGAAATGTTTTGGCATATTTTCTCAGCAATCGAAGGGAATGAATACAGCGTAGGGAAAAGTTCAGTGCTTTGTTCTCCTTTTATTTCATACAGTTCAGCATTGTTTTTATCTTCTGCTAAAAGATGAAAAATACCGTTATCAGCCCCGATAAAGTAATGCCCGTTCAGTTTCATTACCATATGCCTTTTTTCAGGAGTGCGCTCCGCATCTACCCCTATAATATGTATACTTCCTTTTGGATAATGTACGTAAGCATTTTTTAAGATGAAGGCAGCTTGAAACACATCAAAAGGCGAAATCAAATGCGAGATATCTACCACGCAAGCCTCAGGGCACTTACTATAAATAGCACCCTTTACAGCTCCCACCGAGTAATCTCGTAAACCAAAATCAGTAGTTAATGTAATGATTTTCATTCCTTTTGTTATAATGATATCAAGTTTAAAACAGCCTAAATATATAAGTATAAAGTTAGCTTACCTCCTTTTAATTTGCAATAACCCATCCTCAAGTTTCCTTCTATTGTCCTTCATCATTCCTTCGTTCATTGTTCGTCTTTCCTTCGTTCATTGTTCGTTCTTTCTTCGTCCTTTGTTTCTCTTTGCATCGCTACAATTCCCCCTTTGGAGGGGGTTAGGGGGAGGTTATCTTCGTTCTTTCTTCGTTCTTTCTTCGTCTTTTGTTCGTCTTTTGTTCGTCTGCCCGTGTGGCTCGCACCGTCCTTTGTTCGTTCATTTATTTTTTATCAGCCTGTCGTGCTACGACTGCCCGTGCGGCTCGCACCGCCTTTTGTTTGTCATTCGTTCGTCTTTGCGTCGCCACACTCCCCCTTTGAAGGGGGGCGGGGGGATGTTTCCTTCGTCTTTTGTCTATCTGCCCGTGCGGCTCGCACCGTTTATTCCTCACTTCTCAGCCCTTTAAGCTCGTTGATTTGTTGCAGTAGCCTATGAATAATCTCTAATCCTGCCATATTCACCTCAAGGTCGTAATGCCAATTAGTAAAACGTTCAAAGGCTGAAAGCTGGTCGTAGTGAAGGTAAGTAGTGTTGTCAATCACCTCCGTTTCTATAAGTCCACTTGATTCTAAATCGTCAAAGAATGTAATTTCTATATTATATAAGCGAACGATATCTTCTCTTGAAATTCTCTCTTTCATAATTATGAATTTTTAAGTTGTTCAAATAATGCTTTTTGTTGCTCTGTAAGATTCTTAGGCAATTGCACTTGATAGGTTACAAAAAGGTCACCAAACACGCCTTCTTTTTTGTATACAGGGAAACCTTTGCCTTTTAAGCGCACTGTCGTTCCGTTTTGTGTTTCAGGGGCTACTTTCATTTTCACCTTACCACTGAGGGTATCTATCTGCACTTCACCACCTAGCATAGCCGTATATAGGTCAATGTTTACGGTAGTTTTCAAATCGTTGCCATTGCGCTCAAACTGAGTGTCGGGTTCAATATGGAACGTGATATACAAATCACCGTTAGGTCCTCCGTTATATCCCTCATATCCGTGACCCTTTAGCTTAATTTGCAACCCTTCATATACCCCCGCAGGTACTGTAATGCGTATATTCTTACCATTCACCGTAAAAGTGCGTTGCTGAGTACTTGCCACTTCTCGCAGTGATAGCGACATATCTGCATAAATATCCTGTCCCTTAAACTTACCAGAGGCACTGCCGTAACCTCTACCAAATCCTGAAGTGCGTCCACCAAACATATCTTTGAAGAAATCAGAGTAGTCTCCCTCAGAATAGTTACCTCCGCCAAAGCCTTCAAAGCCTCCAAAACCACCTTGGGAACGTTGCTGTTGTTGGGCTTTTTCGTATTCCTCTCCGTATTTCCAGTGCTCTCCATACTTGTCGTATTTGGCACGGTTTTCAGGATTGCTAAGCACTTCATTGGCTTCGTTAATCTCTTTAAACTTTTGCTCTGCCGTCTTGTCGTTGGGGTTCATATCAGGGTGATATTTGCGCGCCAACTTGCGGTAAGCCTTCTTTATATCGTCTTGGGTAGCAGTTTTCTCTACCCCTAAGGTTTTATAGTAATCTATCATTTCTTATAATTTAGCAGTCGCAAAGATACTACTTTTATTGATATATTTTGTATGCGAGTAATAAAAAAAAAAGGAAGAGATTAGTTCATCTCTTCCTATCATTGTGTTTTTGCTCAGTTTTTATGGCAATCGCTGGTACAAGCAGCAGTGGTGTAAGTTCTTGTACACTTCGTCGTCAGCGCGCTCCTTACCAGCATCGTGACCTACTTTAGCAATCGCTTTCTGCACATCGCTTTCACTGCATTTGCGCTCGTCGAAAATAAGGGTCATATTCCCACTTTTGATGTTCCAATTGGCACTTTTTACGCCTTTTACACTGTAAGCCGCTTTCTCTATGCGCGCTTTGCACTGTTCACAGTTGCCTCCTACGGCAAACTCTACTTTTTTACTTTTGTTTGGTGCTTGTTGTGCACTTGCGGTAGTGAGCCCAAAGAAGCTCAAAGCTACCCATAATAAAATACGTGTTTTCATTTTTTTTAATATTAAGGGAATAGGAATTGAAATTTAGAAAATAGTTGCTAAACTTCTAATTCCTAACTCCTAAGTTCTACAATAATTTAAATCTTAATCCTGCGTAATACATTTGCCCAAAGGCTGGAGCGTACTGCATAGTACTATCAAAATACGCACCAAATGGGTCACCAGCCGCCAAAATACCGTTCTCTTGTTTGTAATTGGTGATATTCTCACCGCCTACATATATCTCAAAGGTTTTAGAGAACACCTTAGTGATTTGAGCATTCAGTGTAGCAAATGAGGGAGCATAGTTGTTGAGCCTATAAGCTACGGGGTTCGTAGCGGTAGTAGGCAAACGTTGTTCGCCCAACCAATTGAAGGTTACATCAAACTTCCATTGTGCGTGGTTGTTCTCGTGGCGCTCGGGAGTTTCGTAAGCTACATTGGCAAACCAGCGGTGTTTTGGGGTAAGGGTTTTCTCCAATTGTCCTTTGGTGAATTGTGTCTGCACATCGTAATACTTGTAGGCAGCTTTGAAGTCTAAACCTTTAGCAGGAGTAATACTAAATTCGGCTTGCAAAGAATTAGCAAAGCTATTGCCGTTTAAGTTATAGAATAAAGCTTGTTGAGGCGAGTTATCCAAATCCACTACTACTTGATTATCAAAATCAGTGCGGTAGAAGTCTACTGAAAACTCAGCCGTCTTGCCAAATACTTTAAATGATTGCAAGAAGCTCACGCCGTAATTCCAAGCAATCTCAGGGTTTAACCCGTAGAGCTTACCACCATCACCTCCTATAATACTAAGCTGACGTGCAGAAGCTAACAATTGTTGGTTCTCAGCAATCACATTGGCAGCGCGCTTGCCTCGTCCTGCCGATACTCTAAAGGTAGCTTGTTGCCAAGGGTTGTAGCGCACGTGCAAACGCGGAGTGATAAAGTTACCTAAGTGGTTATGACTATCGGCGCGTACACCTGCCACAAAGCTAAAGTTACTCAAGTTGTCGTAAGTGTATTCAAAGAAAGCACCTACCGAGCGGTCTACACGTGAAAAATCTCCTGTGAGAGCTCTGGTAGTAAGCACCTCATTGTAATCGTCGTAAGTACCATTGAGTCCTGTAGCAAACTTGTGTTTGGTATTGGTGATGATAGAGTTGTATATCAAGTTGCCATACCAACTCTTTTGGTGAATGTCATATCGGTTCAAACCAAAATAAGAATCTTGGCGATGTGACTGAAAAGAGTTCTGTAAACCTATGCTTTTATAAGGAGTCTCAGGGAATACATAACCTATTTTGTTAAATGCACTAATGCGTTCAGAGTTCACTTCACTGCCCCAAGCATTGGTAGTACCTTTGTCGGTAAGCGGATTAAAGCGCAATTCACCTGCCTGACGCTCGTCTTTCATATAATGAAGATTCAAGAAGCCTACCCAACCTTTTTGTGCATCAGCGTATTGCCAACGGTTCAATAGGTTGATTTGGTTACCTATGGGGTTATCAATAAAACCATCGTGATTGTGGTCGGCTTTCTGTTGTCGTACATTGCCGTGTGCAAAGAGGGTAGTTGCCCATTTGTCGGACAGTTTATAGTTCGTATGCGCGTTAATTTCGTAGCGGTTATCCTCTGAGGCGTACAAGTTCAAGAAGAAAGGAATCGCATTGATAGGCTTTTCAATTTCGTAATTGATTTGCCCTGAAATACTCTCATAACCGTTAATCACGCTACCTGCTCCTTTGGTAATCTGGATACTCTCAATCCACGTGCCAGGTACAAATGAGAGTCCGTAAGCCTGTGAAGCACCCCGCATTGTAGGGATATTCTCTTCAGCCATTAGTATATACGGACTGGTCAAACCTAACATCTTTATCTGTTTGTTACCCGTAACCGCATCCGAGAAGTTCACATCAATTGATGGATTGGTAGAGAAACTCTCCGATAGATTACAACAAGCGGCTTTCAGCAGCTCCCCACTGCTCATTGTGTGCACATCGGCTACTTGCCACTGCGATTTCATCGTATTAGCCCGTTTGTGGCTTACCACTACCTCTTCCAAAGTAGTTTCAAGCTCCAACTGAATGTGTAGGGGCGCATTGCCACTCACATTTACTGTTTTCTTTTTATAACCTACATAACTTACTACTAAAGTAGAGTTCCCTTCAGGTCGTTTCAAGGTAAAGGCTCCTTCGTTATCAGTAGAAGTACCTATTTGTGTGCCATTCCAATATACATCAGCACCTATAAGTGGAACGTTGTTTTCATCCACTACTGTGCCCTTGGTAAAGTTTTGAGCAAAGAGTGATAAGGGCAACAATAGCCCTAATAAAAGAATATATTTTTTGTACATTATTGTTCTGTTTTTATTCAGTTCAGTAATTAGAATTTAGAAATTAGAGGGATAGAGGTATTTTCTTCCCTCTTGCCTTTTGTCTTTTACCTATTACCTATTACCTGAATAAAACACTCTCTGGCAGTACAGTTCATACAGTGGCGGGGCATTGAGCAGTGTAAAGAAATCAGTACTGATAGATTTCTTTATCATCTTAGCAATGCTTACCTCTTCTAATACGGGTAGGGTAGAAGTAACAATTACAAAAGGGTGTAGTTGTAATTCCAATACCTTTACTACCGATGTACTATCAGAAATAGAAGAAGTGACAGATGTATCGTCACAACATTTTTTATGTGAAGTTTCTGTTTCGTCCTCATCGTCATCAGAAGCACAGCAAGAGTCCATTGTAGCGCAACCTTCCTCTTCTTCACTTGCAGAAGTGATGTATTCTAAGGAAACTGACGATAAGGTGTCTTTGCAATAATGAAAAGTAATTGCCCACCCTGAATTCGAGAACAGGATAAGTATAGATAATAATATGTTGATAGTTTTTCTTTTCATTACGGGTGCAAAGATACAACAAATTTTATATCTCGTTTCTAAAGATGGTATTTTTTAATAAAAACTCAAGTAATAATAATACAACAGCAATCATCGCTAAGGGTCTAAATTTCTCATCTACCTCAGTGTATTTAAACTCTTCAATTTTGGTAGTCTCCATCTTGTTGATTTCGTTGTAAATCTGTTGTAACTTCTGGTTATCAGTCGCGCGGAAGTATCGTCCGTGTGTTACTTCAGCTATCTTTTTCATTAGAGGTTCGTCTATTTCCACTTGTAACATACGGTACATTATGCTACCGTCAGGATTCAGTGCGTAAGGTGAAAGCGCTGTTCCATTAGTGCCTATCCCTACGGTGTAAACTCTGATACCGTATTCAGCAGCCAACTCTGCTGCGGTTTGTGGGTCTATAAATCCTGTGTTGTTCACTCCATCGGTAAGCAGAATAATCACTTTGCTTTTAGCTTTACTTTCTTTGAGTCGGTTTACAGCCGTTGCCAATCCCATACCAATTGCTGTACCGTCTTCTATTTGTCCATATGTAATTTCCGAAAGAGCGTTTAAGATAATACCTTTATCCGTAGTTACAGGTGTTTTAGTATAACTTTCGCCTGCGTAGATAACAAGTCCTATACGGTCGTTAGGTCGGTCTTTTACAAATTGTGAGGCTACCTTCTTTAGCGCTTCAAAACGGTTCGGTTTTAAGTCTTTTGAAAGCATACTCGCCGATACGTCTATTGCCATCACAATGTCTATCCCATCAGTAATTTTAGTATGTGCATTTTCTGAATGGGTTTGTGGGCGTGCTAACGCTATAATTAGCAAAGCAACAGCCAATAAGCGCAACGCAAACAGTGAATGGTATAAATAGTCTTTCCACGAACTCATCTTCTTAAAAGCAATCGTGGAAGAGAGGGTTACGTTAGGTTTAGATTTCTTATTCCAATACCAATACCACGCCACCATTAGTGGTAAGATTAATAACAACCAAAAGAACTGTGGATTGGCAAATGTAATATTTTTAAGCATATTATTCTGTTTTAAATACAATAGAATTGATTACCCTTTGAGCAATCTCATCGGCATTAGCTTCATTTATATGGGTAATGAGTACTTGCTGGAGCGCATTGTTTTCAGTAAAACTGTATAGCTCATATGAAGCGCTAAAATACTTGCCTTTCTCGTCCGGAATACTCATTTTTCCAAATACTTTCATACCTTTGGCTCCACTCGGTGAAGTGTATTCTTCGGTCAAGGTAGTGATGTTCTTCGCCTTAGCTTTATCTAATTGCGAGAGCACTATTTCATTCACCTTCTGCGGGTCTAAGGTAAGTCCGCCGTCTTGCCCCTCTTGTTGTGGAGCGGTATTTTGGGCGTCTTTCTTAAACGTTATGATATTCGTCATTATGTACAAAGGCGAATTGAGGCTGCCGTAATAGAAAGTGTATTGCTTATCAATAATCGATTTATATTCTGTTACATCTACTATTTGCTTGCGAATGAGTATCTCAGGGGTAGTAAGCTCAGTAATAGGATAACCGTAATCACTCGTTACCCATTTGCTGTGATTGATACTTGCATAAGTATTGAAATATTTATTGTACAAAATGCTATACCCTATAAACAATACAGGGCTCAATGCTACAAAGCAAAGCGAAACTATCAGTGCCACACGATTGCGTTTTTTTCGGCGTTCTCTTAATTTTAGTACGCTCATTGTGAAGGCGTCTTGCGTAGGCACTTCGCCTTCGGCTACTACCACAGGGATAGCTTCTTTGGTTTTAATCACTACGTTTTCAATAGTCTCACGGTCGTATTCGGCATTGTTGTCCGAAGGTTTACTCTTAGCGAACTTCACCAAGTCGGCATTTTGTAGTACGCGTTTGAGATTGCTGATAGTCTCTCCTGAGAGGTGTAGCTTCCCTGCTTCTTGCAAAGCATTAATTTTGCCCAAAAGCTCATCGGTGGTACTCTCTTTCGCTAAAATGTGTACTTCGTCTTCTAAATATTCTTTTACGATGTCGGTAAGGCGAGTATAATAGGCTTTGTGTTGTGATTCTATCAGGTATTTAGAATTTTGTAAGTCTTTGAGGTCTTGTATAGCACGCTCAAAAGGAGGTAACTTTTTCCGCTCTTCTTCAGCCGTTAGTTTTTTCTTGCGGAATACGAAGAAGTATAGAGCCCCTGCTATCGCAAGGAGTCCTATGATTCCTAAAACAATCCACAACCACATACGTGAAGCTGTAGGTGAGGCTACTTCAGTAATAGGCTTGATATCATACAAAGGTTGTTTGAGGGTATCAACGGCTACGGTGTGTACTTCTACGAGTAGTGAATCGGTGTAGTAATCTTTGTTACTGATGTGTATGCGTTGGCGCGGAATGGTGTATTTTCCTTCGTCGAATTGGGTGAGGTAATATGCCTTTTCTAAGCGAAACTTACCTGCCTCTTTTAAGGTATCGGTAGGATTGGCTTTCACCATTTCCAGCGGACTAAAGCTTTGCCCTTCGGGGAATACTACAGCCGCATCGGCAGGAGCTTCCACCGATATCTTGTACTCTATTTGTTCCCCTATTTTGATGTTCTTTGTATTAGCCTCAACCTTCACTTCTTGAGCGTAAAGCGTAGGAAATACAAATAATATGAATATGAAATATAATATACGTCTCATTTTTACCTCTTACCTTTTACCTGTTCTTAAAGTATCCTAACAACTTCTGCGTATAGCTCTCATCGTCTCTACAACTCACTACCCCAGCTCCTGATTTCTGCCATAGGGTCTCAAAGTAACTCACCGTTTCGTGATATTGCTTGGCGTACTCTCTTCGCACTGCCGATGAAGCTGTATTTACACGCATTAGCTCGCCTGTTTCAGCATCTTTCACCATTAGATAGCCCAAATTAGGCAGTTCAGTTTCTTTTTGATCATAAATGCGAATACCCGTAATATCGTGCTTTTTAGCTGCTATCTGTATAGGTTTCTCATAGCCTTTATCCATAAAGTCCGAAAGCATAAACACAATAGCTTTCTTCTTGGTTACCCTACTGAGGAATTGCAACGCCTCCGATATATTCGTCCTAAAACTCTTAGGCTCGAACTCTATCAGCTCTCTGATGATGCGTAACACGTGCGATTTTCCCTTCTTGGGTGGAATATAGAGCTCTATCTGGTCAGAGAAGAGTATCAAACCTGTTTTGTCGTTATTTTGTAAAGCCGAGAAGGCTAAAGTAGCGGCTATCTCGGTAATTACTTCACTCTTGAATTGTTGCTGGCTACCAAAGAGCTCACTACCACTTACGTCAATCATCAGCATAAGGGTGAGTTCGCGCTCTTCTTCAAACACTTTCACAAAAGGCTCATTGTAGCGCGCCGTTACGTTCCAGTCGATATTACGAATGTCATCGCCAAACTGGTACGGACGTACTTCGCTAAAAGTCATACCTCGTCCTTTAAAAGTAGAGTGATACTCCCCTCCGAAAATATTATCGGAGAGTTTGCGCGTTTTTATCTCTATCTTGCGTACTTTCTTTAATAGTTCTTTAGTATCCACTTTGCTAATATGGTTTTATTGTGAGTTCTGATGTAATAACTTTTGCGTCAATACATTTTCCCCTTAATTTGCACTGCTAATTCATTTAAATATTATAAACTCATTACAACAGTTCTTTTAGCCTTACCTTTATTTCCTTCACTTCATCACTGTCAGTAGCTTTATACTTAATCTTAACTGTTTTGCCTTTTTGTTTCAGCATCTGGCGATATTGCTCTAAGTCTCCCGTATTGTTTTTGTCAATACTAAGGATTTTACTTCCTTCTCGCAACCCTTTTTGGTAAGCTTCCGAATTTTCTATGATTCTTGTAACCACAACCTCATTGTTCACTTGTCGTATAGAGATAGGACTTATAGGCTTTTCAAATGCTTTGGCAAATAAATTATTAGGTCTTAGGTATAACTTATGTGTTTGATAGTTTAAGATAATATCAAATCTGTTAATAATTTCACTTCCTAAAATTCCTAAATAATTAGGGAAAGCACTTACTCCTTCTTCATCTGATGATAAATCAATGGGAATGTCTTTAAAGTCAAAACCTGCAACACTAAGTTCTTGTATCATTCCTGTTGTTACAGTGCTCTTTTTGCTTAGGTTATCACTCGATGAAACTAAAGTTTTCCCTATTTTCTCTACCAACTGATGTGCCTTCTTATAAGGAGTGTTGATGAGTAATGAGAGCCCTGCTCCACTATCAAAAAACACATCTCCTTCAAATACTTCTCCGTTCTGTAATGTAATGCGTATAGGGAACTGCGGGATAGGCACACCTAATTTAAATTCAAAAGGTACTTCAGTATATCCCTCAGTATTTACAGTCTCATTGAGGTCGTAAAGTGAAATAACACGCTTCTGGAAATCAATTTTTGTAACATAATTCTTTATAATATCATTCCCGATGATACCGTCAAACTTTTTCTCAAAGGCATTGTTTAACCTACTTAAATCCTCCAAAACAATATTCACATTCTCAATTGACGACTGAGGGGTTAAATTTATCGTTTGCGATAGTGCTATTTGATACTCTTTACTTCCTCCAGCACCTTCTACTTTTTGGGTGTGATTAGGGTTTATTCCATACTGCTCCGCAACACTCTTATCCAAAATAGTAGTGGTCGCTCCCGTATCAAAATAAAAGGTAAGAGGCGTTGCCTCGCCTTTTACTGATAGCTTTAGTAACACGTACTTATTCTCTAATAACTCAAAAGGCAGTATTGCCCTTTGTGCACTAATAGCCCACGGCAAGCATAAGGTCAGTATTAAAGTACTCAGTGCTTTCATAATAAAACCACTTATTTTTTAGGTCATTTTTTATTTATCACTTGTTCTTTACAGCTTTTACTTCAGCAGAAATTTCTTCCATCGACATTTCAGAAAGCCCATACTTTTCAGAAAGTTCAACCGCTTGTTGTAAGTTCAACTTAGTAATTTCTTTACTGATAATATCCAAAAGTTCTGAAAAATGTAATTGTTCACCTCTGATACCAAATTTTTGGTATTCAAGATCTGAAATAGATATTTGTAAAGTCCTCATAATTTTACCTTTTACCTTTTATCTTTTACCTATTATGGTACTTCAATAGTGTTTACTATCTTGTGAATCATCTCTACTGAAGTGATGTTCTCAGCTTCAGCTTCGTAGGTGATACCAATACGGTGACGCAATACGTCAAACACTACCGCACGCACGTCCTCAGGAATTACATAACCACGGCGTTTGATGAAAGCGTAACATTTGGCTGCCATTGCCAAATTGATACTACCACGTGGCGATGCCCCAAAGCTAATGAGGGGTTTGAGTTCAGCCAAGTTGTATTTCTCAGGATAACGAGTAGCAAAAACGATGTCTAAGATGTACTTCTCAATCTTTTCGTCCATATATACCTCGCGTACGGCTGATTGCGCTTTGAGGATTTGCTCCAAACTCACCGTTTGGTTTACTACCGCATAACTATTGCTGAGGTTGTCGCGCATAATCTGTTGCTCTTCGTCCAATTTAGGATAATCAATCACGGTTTTGAGCATAAAACGGTCTACTTGTGCTTCAGGCAGTGGGTATGTTCCTTCTTGCTCTACAGGGTTCTGAGTCGCCATTACCATAAAAGGGGCGTCTAATTTAAAGGTCGAATCGCCAATGGTTACTTGTCGCTCTTGCATTGCTTCCAATAGGGCAGACTGCACTTTGGCAGGCGCACGGTTAATCTCATCCGCCAATACAAAGTTCGCAAAGATAGGTCCTTTTTTAATGGAGAACTCGTTTTGCTTGATGTTGTAGGTCATTGTTCCTATCACGTCGGCAGGCAATAAGTCCGGCGTAAACTGAATACGACTAAACGACCCGTGTACCGATTTAGCAAGTGTGTTGATGGATAACGTTTTTGCCAGCCCTGGTACCCCTTCCAAAAGGATATGCCCCTTACCTAACAACCCGATAAGCAAAGCATTTACCATATGTTTTTGCCCTACAATCACCTTGTTCATCTCATTGGTGAGTGCATCGATAAATACGCTCTCGCGCTCTATTTTTTCGTTTATCTGACTGATATCTACAGATGTTCTTTGTTCCATAGTACAAATTATTTTTTAGCGTTTTTCTTTAATACAAATACTGTGCCGTCTTGTTATTCACTGCAGGCTACAAAAGTATTTCTTTCTTACTAAACCAACAAATATTTTTACAAAATAATTTTCCAAGCTGTGTTTAACCTTCCTTATACATCTTGTCATTCCTTTTGCGTCGCTACACTCCCCCTTTGAAGGGGGGTAGGTGGGGATGTTTTTAGTATCTTATCACCGCTTTACATTCATTATTTATTCGTCATTCGTTCGTCCATTCTTCATCTTCTCATCATACGCCCGTGCGGCTCGCACCGCTACACTCCCCCCTTTGGAGGGGGTTAGGGGGAGGTTTTCTTCGCCTTTCCTTCTTTTATCCTCTATGGTAGAGCCGATGTAGAGCCGATGTAGAGCCGTTCATTGTTCGTCTTTCCTATAAGCTTCCTATAAGCATCTCCCAACCATTAACCGTTAATCATTTGTCATTTTTTTGTGTAGCATATAAAAAAGTACTACTTTTGTCGCTCTAATAACAAAAATATTAAAATATGAAGTTTGAAACCAAAGCCATTCACGGCGTAAGAACTACCGATAAAGGAATAGAAAACTGGGGAAGTACCATAAATATGGCTACCACTTTCCCTATCCAAACTTATGGTCAGTGGCAAGAGTTCGAATACTCTCGCGTCTCCAATCCCACACGTAAAGATTTCGAAAGCCTTATAGCTCAATTAGAAAGCGGTACACACGGCTTTGGCTTCTCATCAGGTATGGCAGCCATTTCTTCCGTTTTCACAATGTTCAAAGCAGGCGACCATTTTGTGTTAGGCTTAGATATCTACGGCGGAACTTATCGCATTATGCACGATATCTTCAACCAATTTGGCTTTGAAGCTACTTTTGTCGATATGACCGACCTAACCCAAGTAGAAAAAGCCATTCACCCTAATACAAAAGCCATCTTTATCGAAACGCCCTCCAACCCTCTGTTAGACGTTACCGATATACGTGGGGTAGTAGATATTGCTAAAAAACACAATATCATCACCATAGTCGATAATACCTTTATGTCGCCCGTATTGCAACGCCCCTTAGAGTTAGGAGCCGATATCGTATTGCACAGTGCTACCAAATATTTAGGAGGTCATAACGATATCATCGCAGGAGCAGTAGTGGTAAATGATGAAGCCTTAGCCGAGAAAATACTTTTTGCACAAGTAGCTATCGGGGCATTAGTATCGCCGTTCGATAGCTGGTTGCTCTTGCGCAGTATGAAAACCCTTAAACTAAGGGTCGAAAAAGCACAAGCCAATACCCTAAAACTATTAGAATTCCTAAAAACTCACCCCGAAGTAGAAAAGGTCTATTACCCCACTGATATCCATAATAAAGGCAAGGCAATACAAGAGAAGCAAGCATCAGGCGGAGGCTCTGTGTTTTCCTTTACAGTAAAAACTGAAGACAAAGCCAAAAAGTTCTTCGAGAGCCTAAAAGTAGCTCTTTTTGCAGTTAGTCTCGGAGGGGTCGAAACATTAGTAACTCACCCCAGTTCACTTACTCACACTGAGTTTCCCGAAGAAGAAAAAGTAGCGCGAGGCGTTACCCGCACACTCATTCGCGTAGCCGTAGGAATTGAAGATCCTGACGACCTTATCGCCGATTTCAAACAAGCCTTAGAAAAATAATTTGTAAAAAAATAACCGTTGATTCATTATTTATTCGTATCTTTGCCCGCTGGAAGAAAAAGAAGCTAACTTGTGAAGACACCCTATTTTAAACAATCTTTTTTTATTGTTTTATTGGCAACACTCATTTTCATTGTTTTTAAAAACTATCTACCCGCACGTATTTTTCCCGAAAATAAAGCCTCAGGAAGCAATGTAGTAGTAGATAGCTTAATGCTCGAAGCCATTTCAGGCAAAGAAATTGATAAAGTGCTCAGCCAAGCTAATGATTCGTTAGCACAAGAAAAAAGACTTAAAAAGTCTGACCAGTATCTTTTTTCTTTCTTTAAAAAATTAGAAGAGTTAGAACAAACTAAAAGTGGTAAAATAAGAATCGCTTATTACGGCGACTCAATGACTGATGGCGACCTCATCGTGCAAGACTTAAGAGCACTTTTCCAAAACGCTTTTGGGGGTTTAGGAATTGGTTTTTTACCTATCGCTTCTGAGTCCGCTAAATCAAGAGGGAGTGTATTACATTCTTATTCCAATACTTGGAAAACCCTATCTTATGTAAATATAAAACGCCCTAAACGTCCTTTTGGTGTCTCTGGACAAGTGTTCTTTACACAAGGCAATGGTACGTGGGTGCAATATAAGGCGTCAAACCAAGCGCACATCAGTCAGTTGTATGCTCCCGCACTGTTCTATGGTTCATCAGGTAATAAAGAAGCCAAAGTAGAAATTGCCTATAACGATACTGTCAGAGTAGTAAAATCATTAGATACTGATAAACTGCTCAATGTATTACCTTTAACCGATGGTGCAAATACTAAAGCAGTGCGTATCACTTTTTATAAATCCGATTCTATTCCTATTTATGGAGTGGGCTCTATGCAAGGGAAGGGAGTATACGTAGATAACTTTTCAAGCAGAGGTAACTCAGGCTTACCCTTGTCGCTTTTCAATCGCGATTTAATGAATGCTTTTGATAGAGCGTTAGGAGGGTATGACCTCGTGGTATTGCATTTCGGGGCTAATGTGCTCAATTATGGCACTCTTGATTATTTGTGGTATGAACGCGGAATGACAAAAGTCATAAACCAAATAAGAACTTGTTTTCCTCATACCTCAATTCTCGTCATCTCTACCGCCGATAAGTCTACCAAAGTAGATATGGAAATGCAAACTGATAAAGCAGTGGTGCCTTTAGCAAATGCACAACAAAAATATGCACGAGACACTCACTCTGGCTTTATTAACTTATATGAACTGATGGGAGGCAGAGGCTCTATGAAACAATGGGTAGAAGCCAGCCCATCATTAGCAGGAAAGGATTATACTCACTTTAACCCAAGAGGAGCTAAAAAAGTAGCGCACCTTATCTATAATAAACTTATGGAAGAGTATGAGCACTATAAAGACCCTCATAACAGTGAGAGAGCTGAGGCATTTCAAGAAAGAATAAAAGAAATTCAAACAGTACAAACAGCAACGCCTACTACTCAACCCAATGCAAATAGAATAAGAATACAAGGTGTACCTGCCCAACGAGTACAATCACCAACTACCCAACGAATACAAAGTGTAGCAACTCAACGAGTGCAAACTACAACTACTCAACGAGTACAAAGTGTAGCCACTCAACGGGTGCAAACTGCAACTCAGCGAGTACAAAGTGCTACAACTCAACGAGTACAATCACCAACTATTCAGCGAGTACAAAGCGCAACCACTCAAAAAGTGCAAAGTGCAACCACTCATAGAATACAATCATCAACAATTCAAGCTGTACAGAATATTACAACTAAAGTACATAAAGATACTATTAAGGAAAGAAAAGACAATTTACATAAATAACATAACAGATAGATAACACACTAAAAATATAAAAACAATGAAAAAGCGAACGCCATTCATAAAGAAACTAATAGCTCCTGTATTGTTTATCATTACAGTAGCACTTTATTTCAATACTAATTATACTACAGCTATTAATTTATCTTCACTTACTTCAAAAATAGCAAATATAGAGCATAAAGTAGGAATTGATAAAGATGCCTTTAAGCAAGCTATTGCTCAGCCTTTGGCATATGCTGCAGGTGATGATGAGACTCCTAAAGAGTACAATAATCTGTACAATGCCTCAGCTTTGAACCCTTTCTTCGAAAAGCTTGCTGCTTTAGAGAATTTGAAAGATAGAAAGATTAATATTGTTCATATCGGCGATTCACATATTCAAGCCGATGTAATGACCAATATTGTGAGACAACGCCTGCAAGAAGAATTTGGTAACGCAGGTTTAGGCTTGGTATTTCCGTATTCACTTATCAGAACTAACGGAGGGCATAACGTGAGCTTTACCTCTAATATCTCTTGGAATAGTGAGAAAAACACCTCTTCTGCAACAGTAGGTATCACAGGCTATTCGCTTTCCACCAGTAACAAGAACTTCGTTATTGAACTCAACCTAAAAAATAAAAACTATGCCTTTAATACCGTAAAAATTATTACCCCCAATAACCAACGTTTGTTCGAATTGGCTACTAATGTAGGTAAAGTAGCTCCCTTGAGACCCAGTGTGCCCAAAACACTTTCGCACAAGGTAGAGCAAGGACAAACACTTTATGGTATCTCAAAGAAATATCATACCACAGTAGAAAAAATACAGCAAGCGAATAGCTTAAAAAGTGCACAAATAAGAATAGGGCAAGTATTGCGTATTCCTACTAAAGAAATGGTAGCTTCTACGCCTAAACAAAAAGTAGATTTATCTAATGCAACTATTTTAAGTGGCAATTCATTATATAGTTACTATTCTTATGATAATTTAAACTCTTCCGATAAGATTTATCTCACTGCTAATACTGAGAGCTCTTCATTTACGCTCAATGGTATTGTTTTAGAGAATGATAAAAACGGAGTTATATATCACAGCATAGGGGTAAATGGCGCTCATTTTTCCGATTACAACAAATCACAACTCTTTTTTGACCAAATCAAAGCCTTAGAACCCGATTTAATTATCATATCTCTGGGTACTAATGAGGCTTACGGTCGAATGTCTGCAACGCGTTATGACGAAGAAGTAAATAAATTCATAAAAGCCATTCGCTCTCAATATGGTCAATGCCCTATATTGCTTACCACTCCTCCGCCTTCTCTTTACAAAAAGAAAAGTCCTAACCCTTTGTGTATAGAATATGCCGATATGCTCATCGATAATTCAGTGAAAGACAATTATAGTGTCTTTGATCTTTACCGAGCTGTAGGAGGAAATGAAGCTATACAGCGCTTTATCCAGCAAAATCTCATTGCTGGTGACCGCGTACATTACACCAGAAGTGGCTATACTGAGCAAGGTGCTCTTTTTTACGATGCTTTTATGAGCAATTACTTGAATTACAAAAAACAATATAAACTACCTTTAAAACCCTATCTAAATTGAATATAGATGCCTTACTGCAATGGTTTATTGATACGTTCACAACTGAAAACATTTCTAAATGGTTTGTTGATAATTTCTCATTCACAACCGAACAAGTAAGACAATGGTTCACTTACGACCCTAATCATCCACTACTATTTAATAGTAGTTTGTTTTTAGGGTTATTTTTAGTGTTTTATTTGGTGTACATTATTACCAAAAAACACGCTCATTTCCGCACAGTCTACGTTACCTTATTCTCTTTATTCTTCTATTATAAAGCAGGAGGTAACTACTTTGTACTGCTGATAATCTCCTCTTTCTTAGATTATTTCTTTGCACGCCAAATTCATAAAAGTCAAAAGCCTGCCGTTCACAAGTTCTTTCTCGCGGTAAGTATGGTTACTAATTTGGGTATTTTAGGCTATTTCAAATATACTAACTTTTTAATTGATAGCTTCAATACACTGCTTCAAAGTAACTTTGCCCTACAAGATATCATCTTGCCTATAGGTATTTCCTTCTATACTTTCCAAACAATGAGCTACACTATTGATGTGTACAGGCGCGAAATACAACCCGCTAAATCATTCTTAGATTTTGCTTTCTTTGTTTGTTTCTTCCCCCAGTTAGTAGCAGGACCTATTGTGCGTGCCAAAGATTTCATACCACAGATATACAAAAAGATAAGCTTAACGAAAGAAGAAACCTCTTTAGCTTTATTCCTTATCATTGGAGGATTGATTAAAAAAGCAGTCATTTCCGATTATATCTCTTTGAACTTCGTTGATAGAGTTTTCGATGCCCCAAACAGCTATACATCTTTTGAGAACTTAATGGCTGTATATGCTTATTCATTACAAATATATTGCGACTTCTCAGGCTATTCCGATATGGCTATAGGCTTGGCACTTTTAATGGGCTTTACGCTCCCTATAAACTTCCGTACGCCTTATCAGTCTAAAAATATTACTGAGTTTTGGAGACGTTGGCACATTTCGTTATCCACTTGGCTAAAAGATTACCTCTACTTTTCAGTGGGAGGAAACCGTAGAGGTACCTTCTGGGGGTACTTTTTCCCTACCGTATTTTTTGCTTCTACCTTGCTATGGGCATTCCATATGCAAGAAAAAACAATGTTACCTCTTTACATTACCTTAGGGGCTATTGTTGTGTTTGTGCTGGCTATACTCATTTCCAAAAACCGACAAAAATCAGTGCGTAGCCATTTCAACCAGATGACCACAATGCTTCTCGGGGGGTTATGGCACGGAGCTAATTTGCGCTTCATTATTTGGGGAGCGCTACACGGTTTGGCTTTAGCTGTTCACAAAACCTTTACAGAGTTCTTTCCTAATAAGAATCCTGAGAAGAAAACTTTCTTTAAAGGTATTGCCAATATCATTTTTGTAGTGATTACTTTTCACTTCGTGGCTTTTTGCTGGATATTCTTCCGTGCCAAAGATTTTGATATAGCCCTAAGTGTAATCTACAATATTCAAGCTATAACCTATGACCTCCACCAATGGCTAGTCATTGCTGAAGGCTATCAAAATGTCTTTTTGTTAATGGCAATAGGTTTTGTATGGCATTTCTTCCCCGCTAGTTTAAATGAATGGCTTAAAAAGGTATTTGGGGCAATGCCTATCCTCTTTAAGGCAATTGTTTTGGCACTTACTTTTTGGGTGGTATACGCCACAGCTTCAAGTGGTGCACAACCCTTTATTTACTTCCAGTTTTAGGCGACACACATCTGAGTAAAATCTTAGTTTCTTAACTCAATATACGAATAAAAAAAGTGATTACTTTCTCTTGAAAATAATCACTTTTTATAGTTTCTATAGCAGTGCTATCCAACTATAATACGCTTGCCAAAGCTTTGTTTACTTCGCGTACAGCTTCAGTACTTTCAGCGAATTTAGCTTTTTCAGCATCGTTGAGTTTCACTTCTACAATTTTTTCAACGCCATCTTTACCGATGATTACAGGTACCCCTACGCACACATCTTTTTGTCCGTATTCGCCTTCAAGCAATACTGAGCAAGGGAAGAGTTTCTTTTGGTCGCAGGCAATTGCTTGTACCAAGGCTGATACAGCTGCCCCTGGAGCGTACCAAGCTGAAGTTCCCAAAAGTTTAGTAAGGGTAGCGCCCCCAACCTTAGTATCTTCAGCTACTTGGTTCAAGCGGTCAGCGCTCAAAAACTCGGTTACAGGCACACCACGGTAGCTTGCCAAACGAGTAAGAGGTAACATACCGCTATCGCTGTGTGCAGCGATTACCATACCTTCTACGTCTGAAATAGGACTGTTAAGGGCTTCAGCCAAACGGTATTTAAAGCGAGCACTATCCAAAGCACCACCCATTCCGATAATATGGTTTTTAGGTAATTTAGTAGCTTTGTGCACTAAATAAGCCATAGTGTCCATAGGGTTGCTCACTACAATCACAATCACGTTAGGTGAGTATTTTACCAATTGTTCTACAACCGATTTCACAATGTTTGCATTGGTACCGATAAGCTCTTCACGAGTCATACCTGGTTTACGAGGAATACCTGAGGTAATCACCGCTACATCACTGCCCGCAGTCTTTGAATAATCATTAGTAACCCCTACGATACGAGTGTCAAACCCATTAAGCGAAGCGGTTTGCATCAAATCCATAGCTTTACCTTCTGCAAAACCTTCTTTGATGTCAATTAACACTACTTCAGACGCGAAGTCTTTAATAGCGATGTACTCTGCGCAACTTGCTCCTACGGCACCAGCGCCTACTACTGTAACTTTCATATAATCTATTATTTAAAAATGATGAGCAATCAAAATGCTCTATCAATGGTTATTTTCAAGCCACAAAAGTAAGGACTTTTACCAAATCCGCCAAATTATCTTTAAAATATTTTTAACAATCTTTTCCCTTTTTCATTTTGTACTATCTGCTTTTTGTGTACTTTTGCGCTTTCAAAGCTAATAAACCATTCGAAATGAAAGACACTTATTTTGTGGTGGGCATCTCCACCGAAGTCGGTAAAACCATCGTTTCAGCTATCCTCACCGAAGCCCTCCAAGCCGATTATTGGAAACCAATTCAATCTGGTGATTTAGAAAACTCCGATACTCACAAGGTAAAACGCCTCATCAGCAACTCCCGCACGGTATTTCACCCTAATAGTTACGGGCTACACACCCCTGCCAGTCCACACCTCTCTGCTCAGTTGGATGGCATTCGCATTGAGCTTTCCAAAATTGTCCGTCCTATTACCGATAACACCTTAGTTATTGAAGCAGCAGGTGGGCTCTACGTCCCTTTAAATGAAGAAGATACTATGCTCGACCTTATCCTCCCTACCGATAAAGTAGTGCTCGTTTCTCGTCACTATTTGGGCAGTATCAATCATACAATGCTTACCTATGAAGCCCTAAAAAACAAAGGTCTCAGCGTTCACGGTATTATTTTCAGTGGAACTCCCACACCATCTACTGAGGAGTTTATTCTGCATAAAACAGGGCTACCCGTGCTCTTGCGTATAGATGAAGAACCTTATTTCGATAAGCAAGTCGTCAAAGAATATGCTAATAAACTAAAAATATAACACAAAATGTTATATTTTTGTAGTAAAAACTGAATTTGTAATCTAATGATAATCAATTAGTAATATACCCTTTGTATAACAATCGTCCAAGATTCGTATAAGCTTCCTATAAGCTTTGTATAAGCTAACCATATGTTTTGAAGAAGAAAAATTCACCTATAAATTTGCACAATTCATAAAACATTTTTACCTTTGCGCCCGAAAAATTCGTACATAATAATCATTAAATTAATATTGGAATGTATTTAACTAAAGAAGTAAAAGCGGAAATTTTTAAAAAGTACGCAGGTTCTGAAACCAACACTGGTTCAGCTGAAGGGCAAATCGCTCTCTTTACCCTTAGAATCAATCACCTTACTGAACACTTGAAAGTGAATCGCAAAGATTTTAACACCGAGCGTTCTTTGGTGAAATTGGTAGGTAAACGTAGAAGTTTGCTCGATTATTTGAAAAATAACGATATCGAAAGATACCGTGCGATTATCAAAGAGCTAAACATCAGAAAATAAGCAATACGAAGGAGGCTTTGTGCCTCCTTTTGTTTATTACAGCAGTTTTTCATTGGTTGAAACCCTAAAGCCCGCAACAACACAACAAGCATCTATTAAATTAAAAATTAAAGATTAAAAATGATTCCAGAAGTAAAAAAAGAAATCATTGAGTTAGGTGATGGTCGTACCATCTCTATCGAAACTGGCAAGTTGGCTAAACAAGCCGACGGTGCTGTTGTGGTGCAAATGGGCAACGCTATGCTATTGGCTACCGTTGTATCAGCCAAAGAAATCAATCCTGAAACCGACTTTCTGCCCCTTACGGTAGACTATCGCGAGAAATTCGCCGCTGCAGGTCGTTTCCCTGGCGGTTTCTTTAAACGTGAAGCACGCCCCAGCGATCAAGAAATCTTGACAATGCGCTTGGTCGACCGTGTGTTGCGCCCGCTTTTCCCTAAAGATTATCACGCCGAAACTCAGGTGATGATCCAGCTCATCTCTCACGACGAGAACGTAATGCCCGATGCTTTGGCTGGCTTAGCCGCTTCAGCTTGTTTGGCAGTATCCGATATTCCGTTCGACGGTCCTATCTCCGAAGTGCGCGTAGGGCGTGTAAACGGTCAATTTATTGTAAACCCAAGTCGCGAACAGTTAGAAGTATCCGATATCGATATTATGGTAGGAGCTTCTAAAGACTTTGTGGCAATGGTGGAAGGTGAAATGGACGAGGTGAGCGAAAAAGATATGGCGGAAGCGATTAAATTTGCTCACGAAGCGATCAAACCTCATATTGAGGCGCAATTGCGTTTGGCTGAAAAAGTAGGTAAAACCGAAAAACGCACCTATGAACCTGAGGTTGAAAACGAAGAGGTTAAAGCTAAAGTATATCCTTTGGCTTACGAAAAATGCTATGCCATTGCTAAAGAAAATACTACTAAACAAGAACGCGGTGAGAAATTCGCTGCGGTAAAAGAAGAGTGTTTGGCACTGTTCACCGAAGAAGAATTAGAAGAATTGACCCCTATCATCACTCGTTATTTTGACGATGCTGAAAAAGAGGCTGTTCGCAACCTTATCTTAAATGAAAATATCCGTTTAGATGGTCGTAACACTACCCAAATACGCCCTATCTGGTGTGAAGTAGGTTACTTGCCTTCTGCCCACGGTTCTTCTATATTTACGCGTGGTGAAACCCAATCGCTTACTACCGTTACTTTGGGTACTTCACGTGAAGCTAACGTAATCGATTTACCTTCTGAACAAGGTGAAGAACGTTTCTACTTGCATTACAACTTCCCTCCATTCTCTACTGGCGAAGCACGTCCGTTACGTGGCACGTCACGCCGTGAGATTGGTCACGGTAACTTAGCACAGCGCGCCTTGAAACGTATGATTCCTGAGGATTGCCCTTACACCGTGCGTGTAGTATCAGAAATTTTGGAATCCAACGGTTCTTCGTCAATGGCAACTGTGTGTGCGGGTACTTTAGCTTTGATGGATTCAGGGGTACAAATGGTAAAACCAGTTTCTGGTATTGCTATGGGGCTTATCACCGATGGCGAACGCTATGCAGTGCTTTCTGATATCTTGGGCGATGAAGACCACCTTGGCGATATGGACTTTAAAGTTACCGGTACTGCCGATGGTATTACCGCTTGCCAAATGGACATCAAGATCAAAGGTCTTTCTTACGAAATTCTTGAAAAAGCCTTGAACCAAGCACGCGAAGGCCGTATGCACATTTTGGGCAAAATCACCGATACCATCGCAAAACCTAACCCTACAGTGAAACCTCACGCTCCTAAGATTGTGAAGATGGATATGCCTAAAGAATACATCGGGGCATTCATCGGTACGGGTGGTAAAAATATTCAAGACTTGCAAGCCCGCACCAATACTACGATTGTGGTAGAAGAAGTAGGCGAGCTTGGTATTGTTGAAATCTTAGGTACTGACGAAGCAGGTATCCAAGAAGCTATTGAGGCAGTAAACGCAGTGAAATTTGAACCTGTAGAAGGCGAAACTTACACTGTGAAAGTAGTGCGCTTGGTAGAGTTCGGTGCTTTTGTAGAGTTTGTACCTGGCAAAGACTCTTTGCTCCACATCTCAGAAGTATCTTGGGACAGAATAGACAAAATAGAAGACGCCCTCAAAGAAGGCGATGTGATAGAAGTGAAATACCTCGGCATCGACCCTAAAACTAAGAAAACGAGAGTATCGCGCAAAGCTTTGTTGCCTCGTCCACCACGTGAAGACCGCCCAGCGAGAGAAGACCGCCCTAAATCCGACAAACCTTACAATGGCAAACCTCGTAACAACGACCGCAAAGGCGGACACAACAATCATCAAAAACCACATCAAGAATAGTAAATTCAAAAGAATTTTGTATTCATAATGATATGAAAAGCTGAAGATTTTGTACTTTTAACGTACAAAGTTTTCAGTTTTTCTTTTTTTTACTATTTTTGCAATCAGATAATAAGCATTAGACAATAAAGATGAAACCTTATCTTATTTCAACAGTAACTGATGTGATTGATGCTCCCGTAGCATTGATATATAGTATTGTTACCGATAACAAGAACTTTCAATGGCGAAGAGAAGTAGAGAACATTGAGTTATTGGAAGATGGTTTTATTGAATATTACAAAGGAGGAGGACATACACTTTTTGGTAATATTCAAAAAGTAGAAAATGAGTATTACGCCTTTACGATGCAACACAAACTATTCAACGGAGAATGGGAAGGGAAGTTTGAATCACATAACGGAGCTACCAAAATTTGCTTTCAAGAGAAAATACATATCAAAAATTTCTTTTTAAGGCTTATAGCCCCTCTGTTTTGGAATTTGAAACAGATACAACAGAATTATATTACCGCATTAAAAGCAGAAGTCTATGCACACCAATAAATATTTACATTTATGGCTCCCTATAATGGGGCTACACGCCTTGCACCAAGTAGAAGAAAGTATTTCCTTTTGGCAATGGTATATTGATTTTGCTGATAAGATACCACAATGGTTACAACTCCCCAGAGTTGCCGAGAACGCTCATTTAGCCAATGCCCACCCCGAGTACTTTGTGTGGGCTTCTATAGGACAACTCGGTTTGGTAGCCCTTATAGCCTTTCTGTGCCGAAAGAGCGAAAAAGCTACAAGAATTGCTCTTAGCTCATACCTCGTAGGATTGAGTTTCTTCTTGGTATGGCATATCTTGGCAAGCTATTTCACACATTCCTATTCACCCGTAATGGTAACCTGCCTCATAGGCGTTTATCTCATTCCAAAATGGGGGTATCAACTATTTACGAAATAATAAAATTACCTTATGAAAGAACAAGCACAAACCCTTTACAACCAAGCCCAAGAGCCCTCTTTGACTTTTTTAATCAAGAAACCGAAATGCAAGAAAAAGACACAGTGGCACTAAAACTCTTAGTGAGCTGTGCCAAACGCCTCAAAGAGGAATGGGCATCTCTAAACATTCCTTCCACCGATGACTTTGTAATAGTTGTAAGTGATGAAGAGGAATCGACACTTAAAATTGTAAAATAGAAATAACAAACTATGAAAAAATGGATTATATTAGCGGTAGTAGCCGTATTGGTCGTAATAGGCTTTTTAATGTATCGCGCTGTATTAGTGAGCAATACAGCTTTTGCTGAAAAAGAACAAGTGGTGTATATCCCTACAGGGGCTGACTTTAGCGATGTGTTGCACGTGATGAGTCCGCTACTGAAAGATCGCACTTCTTTCACTCAAATTGCTAAGCGTATGGGCTATGCCGACAAAGTGAAAGCGGGGAAATACATTATCAAGAAAGGGGCGACTAACATTGAGATAGTGCGTACCTTGCGCAATCGCAATACGCCTGTGAAACTTAAGTTCAATAACCAAGAACGCTTAGAAGACTTCGCGGGCAGGATAGCCGAACAAATAGAACCCGACAGTACAGCCCTAATACGCGCTTTTTCTGACCCTAACTTCCTTAAAGAAAACGGATTTACTGAAGCAACTGTCTTGGCAATGTTTATCCCCAATACGTATGAGTTCTATTGGAATACTTCAGCGGAAGACTTTCGCGACCGTATGCTCAAAGAATACCAGCGCTTTTGGACAGCTGAACGCAATGCCAAAGCCCAAAAACAAGACCTTACCCCTATACAGGTGAGCATTTTGGCATCGGTGGTGCAGAAAGAAACGGCTAAGGTAGAAGAGCGTCCGCGTGTTGCGGGGGTGTACCTCAATCGCTTGCACAGCCATATGATGCTTCAAGCCGACCCAACCGCTGTGTTTGCTTACAAAAACCATTTAGGCGACTATAGTCTTGTTATCAAGCGGGTAACCTCTTTGCATACCAGCGTACCTAACCCTTATAACACTTACCAAAACTACGGTTTACCTATAGGGCTCATTACGATGCCTGATATCTCCAGTATTGAAGCTGTACTCAACCCTGAGCAACACGATTATCTCTTCTTTGCTGCCGACCCTGAAAACTTTGGCTATCACACCTTTTCACGCACTTTCTTGCAACACTCCAAAGAAGCTAAAAAGTATCACAAATGGGCGAATGAAAAGGGAGTTAAGTAAATGATTAATGATGAATGTTTAATGATTAATGATGAATGATAAATGGTAAAATTAGGGTTAGCTTATACAAAGCTTATAGGAAGCTTATAGGAAAGACGAACGATGAGTGGCTCTACATCGGCTCTACAACGAAGGAATGACGAACAAAAGACGAAGGAATGACGAAGGAAACCTCCCCCTAACCCCCTCCAAAGGGGGAATTGTAGCGACAGAAAGACGAAGGAAAGACGAACCTAAGGTGGAGTTATGTAGGAATTAAGGGGGAGGTAGAGCAAAGGGAAAGTATATTTGTATTCATTTATTTGTGAATAAAGAGAATTAAAGGGGTGATGGTTATATAACCATCACCCCTATTTATTTGCGCTGTTATTGTGGATAACCCTCAGAGGGGAAGATGTGTTACAGAAACGTCTATGGAACTGTAAATCAGGTGTTATTGTTTTTCAGCTCTCGGTATATGCTATATGTGATTAGGCACTGACAAAAAATAATGTTAAAAATCTTGTGCTTTTGTAGGAGAAGACCTACTTTTGCTTTGTGAAAATGAAAGTTTTTAAGACTTACTAATGATGTGGAATTTTAAACAAATGACAAAAACATTCGCCTTAGCAATACTACTTGTATTCTTTTCTTCGACAGAGACTGTTAAAGCTCAGCAAATTAAAACTGTAATTTCAGAACATATTAAATTTACTTCTTCGGCTTTTCAAGAGGGCACTTATATTTCGGTAAGAATTATTTTTCCTAAAGATAGAGAGAAAATGGATGTAAGGTTTACTTTTCCTGAGGGGATTGAATACGCAGGATATACCCTTGAAAAGAACAGTGCTATACGAAAAGTTATTCCGAAAGAGAAAAATTCGCCTAATAGCCCTATACTTACTGTATTGAGTAGACCGGGGGCTACAATTCATCTTTTGGTAAAGCGAAAAATCACCAAAAAGGGTTATGATACATTAAAAATGCGTTTGCCTCTTCAAGACGAAGTGTCCGCAATAGTTGATGAGGTAACGGTTGCTACTAAAAAATCTAATGACTACTTTTTGAATGTTCCTAATTTGATTGTACTTCCACAAAAGGTGAAAGAAAATCCTCAGGGAGGTTATTTGAGGGTATTTAGTATTGAAAATAAAAACACAGCAGGGAAAAGAGTAGGCATCATAAACGATATTTACTTTTCAGTAAAGCACCCTTTGGGGATTAAAACACGGAAAATGATTTACAACAAAAAAGTGCTTACCCCCGTAGGTAAAGTACCTGAGCATATAGGACAGAATGGGGGTGAGGATTTGTATATGATACGAATTTCGGAGGGGCTAAAAGAGAAGGGAGGAGTTTTGATTACAGAAGAGTATACGGCAAAGGGCTGTGAAGCTAATGGAGAGGTAACTTATGAGGCTTATTGGGGAGAAAATACTTTGAAATTATATGAAGTGAGCAGTGCTGTTCAGTCGGTTACAATGGAGGTGGCAAGTGATGAGAAACCTGATGTTGTTTTGAACCCGCAGAGTACGGCAACTTACTTTAAATGGGACGATGGTTTCTGTGGGAATACCTTGGGAATGTTTACTGCACAATACATTAACAAAGGGAATGCTACGGCTTACAATCTTCAACTGACTCTTTACGAAGAGGAGGAGAAATATAAACTTTACAAGCCTACAAATTTTAGGATAATAGATTACAAAGGCAAAGAATTGACGATTCCTGAGAGTGTTATACAAATGCCCGAAGGTGCGTTAGGAAAGCATATTATTAACTTTGCTGAATTAGAAAACTTTAATGATTTAGGATTAGGAGAAACTGATATGGGGCTTACTGATGAGGACGGTGATGGAATAAGAGATGATTTAGCTCCGGAGGGCAAACTAAACATACGGTTTGATTTGGTTAAAGACGATACTATTCCTTGTATATCATCTACTAAGGGGGTATTTAGTGTGAACCCTATTACGGAGCTTACTTATCGCAGTTTATGTGGTGATTCGTTTCACAAACAAGAGCGATTAAATGACTATACTTTTAAACGAAAAGTAAAGGGAGTGGAAGACACTTCGCAATTCCCCACGTTATTACCTCTTAACCAACCGACATCAGCTTCTATATCATTTACGGCTTCTATCACTTCAGCAGATAATATCCAACAGTTACAATCACATCGCAGAGAAATAGCGCGGAGAAAGTACTTTTATGAGCTATCCTTGCCTGAAGGAGTGGCAATGAAGAATGTAAGATTTTACAAGAATAGGACTTCAGTAGCGCCTGTGATAGTTTTGCCAGCAGTCTCTTCAGGAGGAACGTTCAGTTATACTACGGCAGATGAAGTGGAAGGCTATATCACTTTTGATTTGGTTTTAACTACTTGTAAGGCAAATAAGGTTTCTTTGCAGTATTCGGTTGGGCAAATGGATAAGGATAGATATAATACTTATTGTAAGATTCCGTATATATGCGAAAGAAAGATAATCGCTACAGAATGTCCGGATATTTGTTTTAAGAATGCTCCTAAAACACTTTCGACAACGATAGAAAGGGCTGATAATTCATATGGTTGGACCGATTATACAATGGCTGAGAGGCAAAAACGGGGTAAAATATCAGGAGAAGACTGGAAACGAGTACTTTTGTTAGATGATATTGAAGTAATATCAGAAGGAGTACAGTTAGGTGAGACCTCTAAAAATCTTTATTATTGTGTGCGAGTGCCTAAAACAGTAACGCTATTGCCTAAACAGATTAGTTTAAAGGTAGGAGAGCACGCCATAACATTAGTTGCTAAGCAGGGTGTTCTTAGTCAGACTACCGATAATGAAAATAATTATTTCTTGTGGAATTTAACAGAGGCATTACCTTCAGAAGGAGTTTGGGCTAATGAAAGATTTACTGCTGTTGCTACCTATCAAGTGAAGAGTTGTACTGCTGAAGATGTTACGTCAGTTACTGAATTAAAAGAAGAGATACACTCTTTTTTCTACAGGCTTGATAATACAAAGGAGCAAGCTATAAGTGAAAAAGGTTATCATACGGGAGCGTTGCACTGCGGGAAAGAGAGCAAGAATGTGTTTTATATTGTAAATATACCTGATAGAGTGGTTAGAGCTACTTATAAGCTAAAAGATTGTGTGCTATTTACTCTACGGAGTACAGCGGTAATTGATACCTTACAATCGGCTACTGTAGCAATTTTTAAAGATGAATATAGACCCAAGAGGCTTGTACAGACAATAGAGATAAAAGTTCCTAAGGGTTATGATTTGGTGAAGCCGGTAGCGTATTATTATTTGGAAAACACGGTGACTAATGTAGTATATATTCCGTTAAACAGCTTTACAACGGCTGAGGATAAGGATTTTAAAGTGTACACTTACGCCAATCCTAAGAAAGGAATGGAGGGATATTTACCTCCGGAGATTATTTCGGTACAGAACAATGAAAATCAGTATATAGAAGTTTTTGTACAGCCTACTTGCAAAGCGAAAGTAAGCACAAGCGAAGGAGAAGCGTTTGATCATCATCAGTTGGTTACCATAGAGGTAAGCTATGAAGATGCTTATTACCATTACGCTAATAGTGGAGAGAGAAAGATTAGGTGTGAAAATAGCACTTATACTTTGCTTTATGCGGGGCAAAGGTCTGTTACTTTACAGTCTATCACCCCTGAGCATATAAAGATAGATAGTGAAACCTTTTTCATAGACTTTAGGGTAGGAAATTTGAATGAGGAGGCTGTAACTAATGTACATCTTATAGTTCCTGAAATAGAAGGAATAGAAGTTGTGAGATTGTTGGAAATAGACTCTATTACGCAAGAAATACAAAAGGTTATCAGTGCTCGAGATATACAAGGAAAGAAGTATTATTCTTTAAGTGAATTACAGGCGCATACGGATAAAGTTTATCGATTGGAATACCGAGTGACCAACTGCGATATGACACATTTTGTGGTTAAGGTTTATGCAGGCAGGGGTTGTGGTGATAGTCTTATGGAGTGCCATAGGCATCAACTTGTGTATAATGTGGAAATTGAAAAAGAAGCAACGCCTAATATTGTTATTGAAGAACAACCCGAGAGTCAAGCGTTGTGCAGTGGAGAAAGAGCTGTATTTACTTCAGTGGCTAAACTTAGCTCAGCAAGTGCTATAGAAAAAACGATTAGTTATCAGTGGCAAGAGCTAACTGGCAAAAATATCCAGTGGAAGGATATAGATACAGAAAAGGGGACTGTTGCAAGTGGCGATAAAGTGATGTTACTTTTAAACAGTGTCAGTAGAGATTTGAACGGCAATAAGTATAGGGTGAAATACAGTTATACAGCTGTGGAAACTACTACTGTTCATTACTCAGAAGAAGCGATATTAAGAGTAAATTATTTGACAATAGCACAGCAACCTACTTCAGCAGTTTATATTCAAAACACTTTACCATCGCCTTTGTATGTGGAAATGAAAGGCAGAACAACACCTGTGTATCAGTGGTATGAAAACACAACGAACACAAATGTGGGGGGTAGAACAGTAGGTTCTCACACAAATAGTTATATACCTTCGACTGAAGCAGTAGGGGAGAGGTATTATTATGTGACTATAACTGGTAAGTGTGGCACAGTAACGAGTTCAGTAGCCAAAATAGAAGTGAAAGCAGATAGTTTTTCACCAATGAATAAATTGAAAGGCATTACTGTTTACAATGGTATATCAGCAAATGGAGATGGGAAAGACGACTACTTTTATATTGAGGGAATAGAGTATTACCCCAATAACAGGGTGAGAATATATAATAGGGGAGGTGAAAAAATATTTGATATAGAAGGCTACAACAATGCTTCGCGCATATTTAGGGGAGCGGGCAATATACCATTAGGGACATATTATTACATAATAGAATATTACGATAGATTTGAGCAGAAGCAAACCAAAGTAGGGTGCTTATATATACAAAAGTAATAAGAGTATAAAAATAAAATATTGTATAAAAAGTGGTATAAATGTAAAAAAAGTTGTACTTTTGCCGAAAATAAAGTCAGTTAGAAATGCTATCTAATTGATTAACAAATGTAAGTAATAAATAGTAAAGTAATATACGGTTTAAAAATGGTTAAAAAAGCATTT